>JBLYYS010000174.1:0-10277 GCA_048550235.1 Acidimicrobiia bacterium
ATGAGCCGAGGGTGATGGGTGGGGCCGCACTGCGTACTGATTCGGATGGTGTCGGATGAGGGCTCAGGGCGTCGATTTGCTGGTCTCTGCGGTCTCTGGGATAGCGGTTGCCGTTTTCGCATCTCTCCTTGTGCAGCCGACGCGACGTCTGGCGGCTCGTGTTCGTCCTTACACCGTGATCAGTCGATCGAGTCTTGGGAGAGCGCCGGATGTGCGCACGAGAGCTCTCTCCGGGTCGGGAGTCGGAGTCGGAGCGGTCGGACAACTGTTGTCGCCAATTGTCGGGTCATTGGCACAGCTACTCGGTCGGTTGGTGGAGGCCTCGAGCGAGGAAGCGATGTTGCTCAAGCTACGTCAAGCCGGATTTTTTCCGTCCTTGTCCGAAGACGAGCGACTTCAGGAATATCGGATCCGGCAACTCGGAATGACAGTCGGCGCGGGCGCACTTGGTGTATTGGTTGGCGCCGCGGTCGGCTCTGGAGCTTCGGTTGCATTGCTACTCGGAACACTTGGTCTCATTGTCGGAGGGACAAGGTCACGGGCGGGTGTTGACCGGGCCGTTCAGGATCGAAGAGACCGAATGAAGATCGAGATCTATACGATCAACCAACTGCTGGCCATGCGAATTCGGGCGGGTGGAGGTGTCGTCCAGGCTGTCCAGCAGCTGGTCGAGCGTGCGTCCGGCGCAGTAGCCGAAGAGCTTGATGAGGCTCTCCGTCTCCATAGGAGTGGCCTGCCCGCCTCTGAAGCTTTCGGTCGGATAGCGTCAATCACCCCCGAGGCTCATGCCGCGCGGACGTACACGCTCCTTGCGGCAGCGGACGAACGCGGCGCCGATCTCGGCGATGCCCTTCTGGCTCTGAGTGAGGATGTCAGGGAGGGAAGAAGAGAAGCGATGCGACGGAAGGCTACGAAGCAACGTGCTGCGATGCTGGTCCCGACCATCGCAATCCTGGCACCGGTGATGTTGCTGTTCGTCGCCGCGCCATTGCCCTCCATCATCTTCGGAAACCTCTAATGAATAGGATCTCCAGCAAGGGAAAGGAGCGGGAGTGATTGAATCTCTGTGGCGCATGGCGGAGAGCTTCAGGATAAGGGCGAGAGCCCTCAATCGGGATGAGGGTCTGAGCACTGCTGAGTTACTGGGTAATGCTGCGCTGGCGATAGCGGCACTGGTCGTGATCTGGGGGCTACTGCAGGCTCTCGGGGTTGACGTGATCGATTGGATCCGTACAAAGATCCTCGACGGTTAGAGGTTTGAGATGGACGTTTCCTCGGAAGAGGGAATGGCGACCCCACAGTTCGTTCTGGCTGCGGGCCTCTCGCTTCTGTTGTTTGTGGCCTTCGTCAATCTGATCGTCTTCCAGTATGGACGAGGCGTTGTTCGTGCTGCCCTCGACGAGGGAGTACGGGCGGCAGCGCCGATAGACGCAACATTGGACGATTGCCGTGATCGCATCGCATCCTTCGTGGGCGATCTCCTTGGTGGCGAGATGGGGAACGGCGTGCTGGTGAACTGTGGCGATCTCGGCGACGTTGTCGTGGCTAATGCGCATGTTCGTTTCGAAGGTTGGGTTGTTCCCGATTGGGAGTTCGATGTGTCCGCCACCGCGGTCAAGGAACGGCTCCCATGACCGTGTGGTCGAACGAGGCGGGCGCAACGCCAATCGAGTTTGCGCTGGCGGTGAGCTTCCTGCTGATACCAATGGCCGTATTGGTCATGTCGATCGCCCCGTGGGTTGAGCGGCAGTCGATGGCCAGGGTGGCTGCTGGAGAGGCGGCCAGGGTGCTGGTCCTGTCGTCGGGAACGGCACCTGATCACCATTCGGCACAACAGATCGTGTGGCAGATTGCGCAGAACCACGGCGTCGGCGCCGAAGATGTGGCGGTGTTCTTCTGTGCCCCGGACCATGGGTCCGACGAGGGAAAGGAACTCTTTCAGTGCCCCTCCTTGACGCGAGGTGACCTGGTCGCCGTGGAAGTGAAGGTGCGCGTGCCTGCAGCTACGGTCCTGGGTGTCGGTACCTTCGGTGAAGCCTCCGTGTCAGCCCGGGTAACGGAACAGGTCGAACTCTTCAGGAGCTTCGCTCCATGAGTGAGCGTGGCTCAGTAACCTTTTGGACCCTCGGATTGGCGGTGGCGATCTTGTTCATCGGTGGTCTCAGTGTTGACCTATGGCGTGTGATGTCGGATCGACGCGAGCTTGCCGCCGTTGCCGATTCGGCATCCGCCGCGGCCGCCTCGGCAGTTGATGTAGATCACTGGCGACAGCATGGTCAGGTTCGACTGGTTGACGGAGAAGCGGACCTGCTGGCAGAACGGGTTGTGGTGCAGCATGGTGTTGCCAATGAGCTGGTTGGGCCTATTGAGGTGGTGGTGGCCGGCGATTCGGTGAGGGTGACGTTGATGAAAGAGGTGGAGTTGACGCTTCTGCGTCTGCTCATGGTTGGGGAGGAACCCCTGCTCATTCGTGTCGTCTCCTCGGCTCGGGCCGCGCCGTCATCGTGAGGACCGAATGAGTGGATCCAGTCCCTGGCGCATCGTGGCGGCTCTAGCTCTGATCGCCCTACTGGCAGCGGTCTTGATCTGGCAGATCTTCGACTGGTCGTCGGAGGCTTCGCCGCCGGTTGAAGAGGCAACCTTCGAGACACCGGCGCCGATCATCGTCACGGAAGAGGATGTGTGGATCGAGTCAGCGCAGGATGCTCTGGACGGTTGGGCGCGCTTCGCGGCATCAGGTGACCTCGGAGCGCTCGACGGGTTGGTCGACCCGGAAGGCCCGCAATATGCGCAGTTGCTGGGCGAGGCTTCGACGCTGGTACCGGGGGATTCGGAGTACGGGTTCACCCTGGGGGAGGCGACTACCGAACTCCGCGATGGCTTCCCGGTGGTCTCGGGAACCGTGACCTTCACCTTGGATGGCGAGCCGTTCGACGAGATCGCCTGGGACATCTACCTGGTCGAACGATCCGGCGCCTGGCTCCTATGGACCGTCGAGGAGCGCTGATCGAGGATTCCTGTCAATGCGGCATATCGTTTCTGCGGCGCGTTAGTCCTCAGAATATGCCCGTTGTTTTCCTGTCAATGCAGGTCATTGAAAACCACATCCTCGATTGACAGGAAACCGTCGGTACCGGGAGACTCCGTCATCCGGCGGGGAATGTGACGGCTTCGTCAACCCGGACCGTGACCCGCTGGTCGCGTCGCAGACCCCGGATCGGTCCGGTGCGTGACCTGAGCTGCTGGCCGCCGTCGAACTGCAGCGTGACCAACTGGTCGTGTCCGAAGAACTCTCGGTCGACAACCCGGGCTGTGCCGTCGGGGTCGAGGTCGAACCGCACCGTCTCCGGGCGGATCATCACCTCAACCGGGCCGGACAGGTCCGTCTCGAACGTTCCCACCGGCGTCTCCACCCGCCCGGCGGCAGCTACCCCGGCCACAAAATCCGCGTCACCCAGGAAGCGGGCGATCCAGGAATCCACCGGACGCAAATACAGCTCATCTGGCGGCGCCGCCTGGACGATCGTCCCACGGCGCATCACCGCCACCGTGTCGGACATCGCCAGTGCCTCCTCCTGATCGTGCGTCACAAAAACCGCCGTGGTTCCGGCTTCCTTGAGAATCGCCCGCACCTCGCGGCGTACCCGCTCGCGGAGTGCGGCATCAAGGTTGGAGAAAGGCTCGTCGAGCAGGACTACCTCAGGACGGGGTGCCAGCGCCCTCGCCAGGGCAACTCGCTGCTGCTGGCCTCCCGATAACTCGTGAGGCAAACGGCCGGCCAACCCCGACAGGCCGACCAGCTCGAGTACTTCGGCCACCCTGCCGTCCCTCTGCTGGTCGCGCGGCAACCCGTAGGCCACATTGCGGGCGATGGTCATGTGCGGGAACAGCGCGTAGTCCTGGAACACCATTCCCACCTGACGCGACTCCGGAGGAACGAACTGCGAGGGTCCGACCATCTCCCGGCCGGCGATCTCTACCTGGCCCGAATCAGGATTCTCGAATCCGGCGATCACCCGGAGGGCCGTCGTCTTCCCGCATCCCGAAGGGCCGAGCAGGCTGAGGAGGTCGCCCTGCCACACATCCAGGCTGAAGTCGTGGAGCGCGACAGCGTCGTCGAATCGCTTCGACACGTTGCGGACGCGGATGGTGATTGGGCTAGGCATACGACTTGCGGGCGGTGAGAAGGTACATGGGTAATGCGGAGACCGCCAAGAGTATCAAGGCGGCAGCGCTAGCCCTGGTGAAGTAACCCTCCGCCGAGGTCGCCCAGATGCGGATTGCCAGCGTGTCGAAGCCCGTCGGCCGCAACAGGAGGGTGGCGGGCAGTTCCTTCATCACGGTGAGGAACACGAGTGCGCCTCCCGCCAGCAGCCCCGGACCAATGAGCGGCAGCGTTATCCGTGTCAGCGTCGCTGCCCAACCGTGCCCGAGGCTACGGCTGGCCTCCTCGAGCGTCGGGTTCACTTGTTGCAGCGCCGCCTGTCCGGCACTGGTTGCCTGTGGGAGGAACAGCGCTACATAGGCGAGGGTCAGCAGCGGAAGCGACTGGTAGAGAGGCTGCACGTAGTTGGCGGCGAAGAAGACCATGGCGATGCCGACGGTGATGTGCGGCAGCGCGTAGAGCGCCCATACACCCTTCTCCAGTGCCAGCGTCAAACGGCTTCGATAGCGGACCGTGAGCACCGTCACCGGCACCGCAGCGACCATCGCCGCCAGTCCGGCGAGGAGCGACGCCAGCAGTGAGTTGCCCGTCGCCCGCCACACCGTGCCGAGATCCTGGCCGAGGCCGACGCCGCGCACCAGCCACCAGGCCAGCACCGCAGCCGGAATGATCAGAGCCACCAACGACAGGACGGTGACGAACGCCATCCCGACCGCTCGGCCCCGGCGGGACAGTTCGATCCGGCGCGGCCTGCGGGCAGCGCGCCGTACGTGCAGTTGAGCCCGTCCTCTCGACCGTTGCTCCAGCGCCAGTGCCGCCAGTGCCAGCACTACCAATACCGCGGCAAGCGCCAGGGCCGGAGTGCGGTCGACCCTGCCGATGAAGTTCGTGTAGACGGCCCTGGTCAGTGTGTCGTAGCGGAAGAGTGAGACGGCGCCGAAGTCCGACAGGGTGTACAGGCCTACCAGCAAGCCGCCGGACGCCAGCGCCGGCCGCAGTTGGGGAAGGACCACCGTGCGGAATACCCGCCATCCACGTGCCCCCAGACCCCGGGCGGCTTCCTCCAGCGACGGATCCAGGTTGCGCAGCGAAGCGGAAGCCAGCAGGAAGACGTATGGGTAGGTGAACAGGCTCAGTGCCAGCCAAGCGCCAGCGAATCCGGTGATCTGGGGTGCGGCGAGTCCGGCTACTTCGGCCAGCAGGCCCCGCGCCCCGCTGATTGACAGGATCGCCAGCGCCCCCACATACGACGGAATCACGAGCGGGAGGGCGAGGAGCGTCGACCACACCCGTCGGCCCGGAAGGTCCGTTCGCTCCACCAGCCACGCTGCCGACACCCCGAGGGAGGCAGCCGTCGCCGTCGTAGCAACGACGAGGCCGATTGTGTTGCGGAGCAACTCCAGCGTACGAACGGAGAACACCGTCGACCATGCGTCGACGGTGAAGGCCTGTGCCAGCAGATACGCCAGGGGGATGCCGATGGGGACGAGCACGGCCACCGCGATGGCCCACACCATTGCCGGGGCGTGGACGCGGCGGGCCGTGATCCCCACCGCCATTAAAGGAGGCCTGCCTCAGCAATCAGGTCGGTTGCCCGGTCGAGTGCCCCGGCTAGGTCGGACAGGTTGATGTCCGGTGTGGAGATGGACTCGATGGCGGGCAGCCGCGCATCGGCGGCGATGCCGGGCACCAGCGGGTATTCGAACGTCTCCGAGGCGAAGTGCTCCTGGGCGGACCGGGAGAGCATGAACTCTATGAACTGCCGGGCAGCGTCCTTGGAGTCGGATCCGGCCAGGATGCCGGCGCCGGAAGGCATGACCAGCGACCCGGCGTCGCCCGCCGGAAGGAAGTAGTTGGTGGCAGTCGACTCGCCCTGTTCGGCAATCAGCCTGAACAGGTAGTAGTGGTTGACGAGCCCTGCGTCGACTTCACCGGCGTCGGTGGCGGCCACGATCGGCGAGTTCTTGGGGTAGTCCACCGGGTTGTTGGCGGCTATGGCCTCCAGCCACGCAAGGGTCGCCTCTTCGCCCTTTGTGAGGATCATCGCCGCCACGAACGCCTGGAAGGAGGAGTTGGTCGGCGCGATTCCCAGACGGCCGGCCCAGCGAGGGTCGGTGAGACCATCGATCGAGGCCGGCAGGTCGGCTTCGTCGACCAGGTCGGCGTTGTAGACCAGAGTTCTGGCTCTGCCGGAGATTCCAACCCAGCGGCCGTCGGTGTCGCTGAACCGTTCCGGTACGAGCGACAGGAGATCCGCAGGGAGTTGATCGAGCATTTCGGCGGCGGTGCCGAGCGAGGCAGGATCTTGAGCAAGGAACACGTCGGCGGGGGAGTTATCCCCCTCGAGCAGCAGAGTGGCTGCCAGCTCGGTCGAGTCGCCTTCTCTTACTTCGACCTCGAGACCTGTCTCGGCCTCGAACTGTTCAATGAGCGTTCCGACCAGCTCGAGGCTGCGGCCCGAATAAACGATGAGGGTGTCGTCCCCGGATCCGCCACAGGCCGACCCAGCCAGTGATGCGGTGAGCGCGATCGAAACGAGGATGCGTAGACGTGGCATGAGCGGAACGCTATAAACACTACGTTGGTAGTGCAAATAAGCGAACACGAATGCTCACTTGGTCTCCGGTGGCCTCGCGAGGATCGCCGGCTGGGTAGCCCCCTCTCTGTCACTCGTTTCTGATGGTGATTTCCTACTGGGCGTACCTGTCTACCAATAGCTGCCGCGTTTGCCCAGATGACGGCCGCCACTCCGAAGGTCGAGTCCGATCGGGTAGCCGATCCGGCCTAGTCGACAGCCAAACTGAACAGCGGCTACAGCTTCGCTTGCTCCGCGATGCCGTCGAGGAGTTCCCGGTATGAAACGGCGAACTTGTCGACGCCCTCATCTTCGAGCACCTGGACCACGTCGTCGTAGTCGATGCCGACCTGGCTGAGAGAACCGAGCGTGGAAACTGCCGAAGCGATCTCATCGGCTCCAAACTGCTGCGGATTGGGGTTGCCGTGGTCGCGGTAGGCGTCGACCGTCGATAGCGGCATGGTGTTCACCGTGTGTTCGACGATCAGCGGCTCGACATAGAGCAGGTCGTCGTAGTCGGGGTTCTTCGTGCTGGTGCTCGCCCAGAGAGGGCGCTGCAGCTGGGCGCCGCTGGTGGCCAGGCGGTCCCAGCGGTATCCCTGGAAGATCTCTAGAAAGGCGCCGTAGGCCGCTTGAGCATTGGCCACGGCTCCCTTCCCGCGCAAGGCAAGGGCCGGTTCGGAACCCAGAGCCTCGAGCCTTTGATCGACCTCACTATCGAACCTGGACACAAAAAACGACGCCACCGAAGACACCGCTGATGGATCCCGGCCGTCGGCAATCAGCCTTTCCAAGCCACTCAAGAAAGCCCCTGTCACCGCGCGGTACCTATCCAAGGAGAAGATGAGGGTGACATTGACCGAGATGCCTTCGGAGATGAGCTGTTCGATGGCCGGCAACCCGGCCTCGGTGGCAGGAACTTTGATGAGGAGGTTCTGCCGGTCGACCCGGTCCCACCAGGCGCGGGCGTCGGCGATTGTGCCAGCGGTGTCGTGAGCCAGCAGAGGGGATACCTCCACCGAAACATGCCCATCTCGCTTCTCGCTTCCTGCCCATATGGGAAGGAGGACGTCGCAAGCGTCCTGAATGTCGCGCTTCACGAGTTCGGTATAGATGGCGACAGTGGTCGCTCCTGCACCGGCCAGTTGAGCGATGACTCCGTCGTAGTCCGTCGACTTCGTGATGGCGTTGGCAAAGATGCTCGGGTTCGAAGTGACGCCGCTGATGCCGTCTTCTTCGATGAGTTGGCGCAGTTCACCGTTCTCGAGCATCGCTCGGGAAATCTGATCCGACCAGACGCTCTGGCTGCTGGCGGAGATGGCATGAAGATTCGACATGGACACAAGTTATCAGCTTTCGACCGCCAGCCATTGTCCGAGGGGCTCCGGCAGGGGCTATCCTGCCTGCCATGCCACGCAGGATCCTGATCGCCAAGCCCGGCCTCGACGGCCACGATCGGGGTGCCAAGGTCATTGCACGGGCGTTGCGCGATGCTGGACATGAGGTGATCTACTCCGGGCTCCATCAGACGCCCGAGCAGATCGTTGAAACTGCCATTCAGGAAGACGTCGACGCTATTGGCTTGTCCGTCCTCTCCGGCGCCCACATGACGCTGTTCCCCCGAGTGGTCGAAATCCTCCGTCAGCGAGACATCGACGACATCGTTGTGTTCGGCGGTGGGATCGTCCCGGATGTCGACATCCCGAAACTCAACGACGCCGGACTGGCCAAAATCTTCACTCCAGGCGCACCCCTATCGGAAATCACCGACTGGGTAGCGAGCAACATTCCGGAGCGTTGATCCAGCGCGCCTGTGCGTTGCGAGATCTTGAGGGTGGGACCGGCTCGAACCAAAAGACTGGAACGGATATGAAGATCCACGAGTATCAGGCAAAGCAGTTGATGGCGGCCAGAGGGATCGAGGTCCCTGCCGGAGTCGCGGTGACCACTGTCGACGAGGCGGTGGGTGCCACCCGCTCGCTGATCGAGAGCACCGGGAACCCGGTTGTTGTCGTCAAGTCACAGATCCACGCAGGTGGGCGCGGCAAGGGGCGGTTCAAGGAGCACCCCGACGTGGCCGGCGTCAACGTTGTGACCGACGGAATCGAAGGCGGCATCGAAGCAGCCGAGGAGCAGGTGCGGCACCTCGCCGCCCGGATGCTCCGTTCGACACTGGTCACGATTCAGACCGGCGAAGAAGGCAAGCAGGTCAACCATCTCTATATCGAGCAGGGTATCGACATCGCCCGTGAGCTCTATCTGTCGGTACTGCTCGACCGGGCCGTGTCGCGCAACATCGTCATGGCCTCCACCGAGGGTGGCATGGAGATCGAGAAGGTTGCCGAGGAAACGCCCGACAAGATCCTGCGCGAGACAATTGACCCGGCAGTCGGCTTGGCCCCATTCCAAGCAGCTCGACTCGGGTTCGGCCTCGATCTCTCTGGAGACGCGCACCGTAACTTCGTGAAGTTCGTCATGGCATTGAGTGAGGCCGCAGTCGAACTCGATACCGACTTGATCGAGATCAACCCGCTGGTCATCACCACCGATGGCCGTGTGATGGCGCTCGACGGCAAGATGGCTTTCGATGACAGTGGCCTGTTCCGGCACTCTGAGGTTGAGGAGATGCGGGACGAGTCGGAAGAGGACGCTTCCGAACTCGAGGCGAAGGCAGTCGGCCTCTCATACATCAAGCTCGACGGCACGATCGGGTGTCTCGTCAATGGCGCCGGCCTGGCGATGGCGACGATGGACACCATCAAACATGTCGGAGGCGAACCGGCCAACTTTCTCGATGTGGGTGGGGGTGCCGACGCCGACCAGGTGGCCGCCGGGTTCCGGATCATCACCCGTGATCCCAACGTGAAAGGCATCTTCGTCAACATCTTCGGAGGAATCATGCGATGTGACGTCATCGCCTCCGGGGTCGTTCAAGCCGTCAAGGAGGTCGGACTCGAGGTGCCGTTGGTCGTTCGCCTGGAAGGAACGAACGTCGAAGAAGGCAGGCGGATTATCGAAGAATCCGATGTGGACGTCGTCTCCGCCGTAGATATGAAAGACGGCGCGGAGAAGATCGTGGAGTTGGCCAAGTGAGCATCCTCATCAACAAAGACACCAAGGTAATCGTTCAGGGACTCGGCAAGACCGGTCAGTTCCACACCGACAAGGCGATCGCCTATGGGACCCAGATGGTTGGTGCCGTGCACCCTTCCAAGGCTGGGTCGACGCACACGTTTGAAGGCGAGACGGATCATTCGGGGGTCCAGGGACGGGCAGACAGCTACCAGGTAGATCTACCGATCTTCTCGTCAGTGCGAGATGCCGTTGAGGAGACGGGAGCTGATGCCAGCGTTGTGTACGTTCCGCCACCGTTCGCCGCCGACGCGATCATGGAGGCGGGCGAGTCCGGCATCAAGGTGATTGTTGCCGTTACCGAAGGGGTTCCCGTCGCCGACATGGTCCGTGCCAAGCGGTATCTGGCCGACAAGGACGTTCGGCTCGTCGGACCCAACTGTCCGGGAGTCATCACCCCGGGTG
>JBLYYS010000175.1:0-8956 GCA_048550235.1 Acidimicrobiia bacterium
ATGGATGTCTATACGCCCAACACGGCTCACGGCATCGCCAACTCGCGCGACAAGCTTCGTTCGATTCAGATCCTGTCCCGGCACGATGTTGGCATCCCCGCCACGACGTTCGTACGCGATCGTGCCGACGTGCTCGCTGCAATCGAACGGGTTGGGGGAGCGCCCGTCGTCATCAAACTCCTCGAAGGAACGCAGGGGATCGGCGTGATACTCGCCCCGGACACCAAAGTGGCTGAGGCGGTTATCGAGACACTTCAGAGCGCCAAACAGAACGTCCTGATTCAGAGGTTCATCGCCGAGAGCAAGGGGCGGGACATACGCGCTCTGGTGGTGGGCGACCGTGTCGTGGGCGCTATGCGCCGTACGGCTATTGGCGACGAGTTCCGGTCGAACGTGCATCGGGGTGGATCGGCCGAAGCTATCGAGATCGGTCCAGACTATGAGCGTGTCGCGGTTCAGGCCGCGCAAATCATGGGGCTCAGAGTGGCGGGCGTCGACATGCTGGAGAGCGACGACGGACCTCTCGTGATGGAGGTCAATTCGTCCCCGGGCCTCGAAGGGATCGAGACTTCAACAGGCCTGGATATTGCGGGCGCAATCGTCGACTACATCGCTTCTCAGGTCAACTTCCCTGAACTCGATATCCGCCAGCGACTCACTGTGTCGACCGGATACGGAGTGTCGGAGATCCAGGTCAAGGAAGGCGCCGAGATTCTCGGCAAGACCATCAGTGAGTCTGGACTCCATGAAAGAGACATCGCGATTCTCACTCTTACGCAGGGGACTCGGGTGATACCGAACCCGCGCGGGAGCCGCATTCTGGAGGCCGACGATCGTCTGCTGTGTTTCGGCAAGCTCGAATCGATGCGCGACCTTGTACCAGCGCGACGACGGCGGCGTGCGCAGCCAAAGGTGCAGCCCCTTCCGGATGATCCACTTCACGAGAACGAAGACGTCTGATGGCTGCAACCCGTCGCCCATTCGCTATTGCCGGCCACCAGGTCAATGGCGGTCGTCGTGCACGGATCGAGATTCCTTTTGCCAGGCTCATGTCGGGTACCTCGGTCTCGTTGCCCATCATCGTATGGCATGGCAAAACCGCCGGTCCGACCGCTTGGATCAGCGCCGCAGTTCACGGAGATGAGATCGAGGGGGTGGAGATAATCCGGAGGGTCGCCCAGAGAATCAGCGCACAGACAGTGCGAGGGACCGTCATCGCCATTCCGGTGGTCAACGTGCACGGCTTCAACACGGGCGACAGGTACTTGCCGGACCGGAGGGACTTGAACCGGTCCTTCCCCGGCTCCCGACGGGGATCGCTGGCTTCACGTCTTGCCGATCTGATGATGGATCAGATCGTCAGCCGGTGTGACTACGGCATCGACCTTCACACCGGTTCCGACCACCGGACGAACCTCCCTCAGGTCCGTGCCGATCTCGATGACGCCGAGACTCTGAGGCTGGCGCGTGCCTTCGGCGCACCTATTCTGCTGCACTCGATGACCCGGGATGGATCGCTGCGCCAGGCTGCGACCGAGCGCGGAGCGAAGGTCCTCCTGTACGAAGGCGGTGAGGCGTGGCGGTTCGACGACCAGTCGATAGGGGCCGGTGTGAGCGGCGTTCTTCGCGTACTGGAATCTACCGGATTCATTGATTCGGCCGCTCCTGAAGCGGAAGAGTCACTTCTTGCGAGATCATCGAGGTGGATCCGGTCTGGGCGGAGTGGAATCATCCAACTCGAAGTGTCACTCGGGGCACGTGTGGGCTCCGGAGAGGTCGTTGCCCGTATATACGACACCTTCGGCAAGAAGCTCGGCGACATCAAATCGCGCACGGCCGGAGTTGTCATAGGGCATACACAACATCCGTTGGTGAATCGTGGCGATGCGATCGTCCATGTTGCCGAGATAGCGGAGTCCGAGTGAGAGAGCCTCTGGCGCAGACGGTCACCGCCGTAACCTGTGTGCTGTCCGAATAGGTGGTTCAGATGATCGAGTTACATCACAGCACAGGCGCCGAAGCCCCTCAGCAGGTGACAAATGAGGATCTAGGCACCATCAGGCAGAGAGAGGGCTGGGTGTGGGTCGATGCTATTGCGCCCACTGCGGAAGAGGTCGAGTACCTGGCAGAGCAATTCCAGATTGAAAGACTGCACGTCGACGATGTTCTCCAGTTCACAGAATATCCAAACCTGGAACACAGGGATCGTTATCTTTTCGTCATTGCCCATACGCCGGCGGCGGACACTCTGCGATTGCGCACGGTCGAGGTCGACATGTTTCTCGGGCAGGATTTCCTCGTAACGATTCGATCGGAAGACTCACCCGGGTTCGAGGCTGTCGATCGGTTGACAGGGGCCGAACGGTTGCGCGGGCCCGATGGTTTGCTGGCAGTTTTGTTCGACATGTTCATGCGCCGTATGCGAGTTCTCGTCGACAGCCTTGATGGTGAAGTCGACCGCCTAGAAGGCCTGGCGATCTTGGGCGATCCAAAAGTCGTCGAGGAGATTCAGGCATTGCGTCGCGATGTGGTCCGCCTTCGCCGAGTATTGATTCCGCAACGAGATGTGCTGCGCAGTATTGCGCGGCCGACCGGCGGGTTTGTGAAGAGCGAGGCGGCCCGTGGGACGCTTGACAGCAGCTTCGACGATTGCCTGCGCGCTCTAGAGGAACTCGATTCGGCCCGGTCCCTGCTCGCCTCAGCACTCGAGACCTATCGAGCCACGGTGGGTGAGCGCACGAATGAAGTGATGAAAGTTCTGACCGTCTTCTCGGCGATTGTCCTGCCACTTGGTCTCATGGCAGGCATCTATGGGATGAACTTCGCCAACATGCCGGAGCTCGATACCGAATACGGGTACTTCGTTCTGCTCGGCGCTATGGCAGCTTTCGGGATCGGCCTATGGCTTTACTTCGCCCGGCGGGGGTTCATCGGGCGTCCCCGCGTGCCGCGACTCGATCGAGCGGTTGGAAAGGGGCTCGCCTCCTTCGTACATCTCACGCTCACTCCGGCACGCTCGGTTTGGAGTCTGGTCGTGACGCCCGATGAGGAGGACTCTGAGGGGTTCGACTAACCCTCGCGCTTTCTACGACGGAGCACAAAACCACCGAGTTCCCAAACGGCAATGCCCACCACGGCTGACCCGAGCAAGAGAATGATCCGCGCAGTCTCGAAGGACCACCATAGGAACTCGACTTCAACTGTTTCGGAGTTTTGGAGGGCAAATGCCGCGAAGATCCCGATGAGGATCACTATGGCCCCCATACGCAGGAGCCATCGCATGTCCAGTGTGCGTTCTTGCTTCGGGGCGCTTGGGGTTTGATCGTGATCTGTCATCTTGTCCCTTCCTGCTCGGGCCGCTCTTGCCTGATCGGCAAAGCGCCCTCGATGTACGTCCGGACGGTTGGATAGGCAAGTTCGACCGTTGGGTCGGTAGCGATAGCATCGAGGATGGATTTCCAAAGCAGCTCCTCGGTCGATCTGCGCGCCCGAGCGTCGACAAGAAAGCGCCCGGTCAGAAGAACTCCACTGTCTTTGACCGTCAGGTAGACGATCGGAGTGATGGCTCCAATCTTGATCTGGTACCTGCGGGCGGTGGATCTGATCTGCCGTTCCGCCCGACTGTCGAGTTGCGGTGCGTGGGCTGTCAAGGCCGAGCGAAGGATTGTCTCGGCGGAACGCCAGTCGGATTCGAATGTGATCAAGAAGGGGAGCTCGTGCCAGATGTAGCTGAAGCCTTCGGTGTAGTTGGCAATAGGTGTCGTGAAGACATTCCCATTTGGCACATGAATGAGCCGGCCCGTCGACTGGTCCGCATCCACCCAGTTGCCGACTTCCATGAGCGAGAAGCGAAACAGCCGGATGTCGACGACATCCCCCTTGAGGTTCGATATCTCGATTCGGTCGCCAACTTTGAACGGGCGCCTCGTCAGTAGGTAGATCCATCCGGCCATGTTCTTGAGAACGTCGGACAGGGCGATGGCGATACCGGCTGAAACAAGTCCCAGGTAGGTGGCGACGTTGTCGAAGGCGTCGAGCCAGATCCAGGACAGAGAAACGATACCGATCAGGGTGACGCTGTATGACGTCAGCTTTGTCGTTCTGTAGGCAGCCTCTGCGTCATCCTGTCGCTGGTGGATGGTTCGCAGGATGAGAATCCGGAGGGTGAAGAGGACGATGAGCAGGATGAGTGAAGCAAGGATCTTGCCCTGCATGTCGGCGGCGATGCCGAGATTGTCTGTGATCCACTTCATTCTTTGCCGCCGAGCCAAGCGCGCAGGATGTCCTGTTCCAACTGACCCTTCCGATGAACCGGGGTGGGGAATCGGACGATGAGTGCAATGTCGTCTGCACCTCTGCCCTCCATGACCACAACCGGGTCCGCCGATGGGAGATCTAGCGAGTGGAGACGGGCCCGCGTTTCCATATGCTCGCGAGCTTTGTCGAGGTATTCGGCACTGTGGGCGCGCGCTGCCTTCAGCAATGCTTCCTCGGCGTCTTGCCATTCCTCCTTGGAGACGACGACGGTAAAGGAGTGCAGTACATAGTCGTGGCCGGAGGTTTCGTTGATCACCGCGCTATTGAGAAACACACTGTTTGGCACTGTGATTGTCCGACCGGTCCGTGCATGGGCGGCACTCACCTCCAACAGCGTTGTCGCCAGCAGGGTGTGGTCGATGACAACTCCGCGAGTTGAGCCGACTTCGATTCGGTCGCCGACTGTGAAAGATCGACTGCTCGTGCGCACGAGTGCGCCGCTGACGCACATGATTAGTTCTTTGGTTGCGAGGACGAAAGCAGCACCGAGGGCGACCAGGGAGATGGCGGCTGCTCGGAGTTCGGAGGCCCAGATCAGAACGAGCCCCATCGCCATGAGAATGAAGGCCGCGTTGCGAATCTGAACGATCCACCTTCGGCCGATCTGAGGAGAAGCCCAATCCTGGCGGCGGATGTATCGGACTGTGCCCCAACGCAATCCGATCACCACGGTGAGCAAGATCCCGGTGGCGATCAGATTTCGTATGTTGTCGGCGTCCATGTTCCCTTCGATCTGGACGGATATCGAGAGGTTACCTATGGCCCGACGCGCATCCGGTCAACTCGAGCACCATCGGGCGCTTCGACGCGGTTCGGATGCGTAGATTCAACAGAGTCCACCGTTCCCGTCGAGAATTCCGAACCGGGACTCGGATTTGGGGAGTAGGTCGAAACCGGGGTCCTCCAAGGGAGGACCCCGGTACAAGCCAGGGTTGCGGCCGACTAGGAACTGTCGCCGGCCGTTCGGTCTCAGGCGTCGATTGCGACCTTCTGCTCCAAGCGTTTCGCCATGGCGTTGACGGCGGGAAGCAGGGCCACGATCCATACGAGCGCAATCACGAGTTGGACCCAGATATCGCCGAACGAAGCATCCTTCACGCCGACCTCGAAGATCGGCTGTAGGAACCAGTAGGTCGGCGCAATCTTGGCGATCCATTGGGGGAGGCTCGGCCAGATGTAGAAGACGACCGGATAGAACAGGAGAACTCCGCCGGATTTCATCAACGCAAACAGCATGTTGGAGTCCTTGGCGAAGATCCCGAGGATGAGGCCGATTTCCGCCATCATCACCGCCGCGATCAGCAGCACGAGCGTCATGGTCAGCGGATGGTTACCGAAGGCCCCGTTGAGGATCAATGTGATGATTCCGGTGGCCATTCCGAGGACGATCCCCAGGCCGGCTTTGCCGATCAGGAACTCCTTGACGGTTGTCGGAGTCACCAGGACGGAGTTGATCGTGCCCTTCTCCTTCTCCTGCACGATCGAAGCAGCGGGCACGAAAGCGGCAGAGATGGCGACCGCGTAGATCATCAGCAATGGGACCATACGACTGGCGATCGGAACCGCCTCGGCATCACCGATGGTCACGACATCGACTTCAACAGGGGCCGGTTCGCCCGAGACTTCGCGTACGAGGTCGAGAGCGGTTACCTGGAGGATGATCCGGTTCGATGCCAGGCTTTCGCCACCGATGTAGAACTCGAGAGGTGGTCGGTTCCCCGATCGAAGTGCAGTGTCGAAACCCTGGATCAACACCAGTCCGGCGTCGAGGTCGTTGGACTCGACCATGTTCTTGAGGTCATCGACCGAGTCCATCACAGTCACGTCGATTCCGTCCAGCTCCTCAGCAGCCGATGCAACCTGGGAGTTGCCTTCGTCGACGATCCCGAGGCGGGGGCTGGGTGCGAACAGCGAACCAAACACTCCAACGATGACGAACGTCATCACGACCGGCAGGATGATCGCATACAGAAACAGTGGAGAACGAGGTCCCACGCGGAGTTCCTTCCGCATGATGTGCCAGGCGGTTGTGAGCTTCATAGCGACTGCACCTTTCTCCTAAGTATGCCCAATCCGACGACGAAGGCGACGGCCGTCCAGGCCACCACCATGCCGAGGTTGGGCAAAGCCTCTGCCCAACCCTCTCCGTACGACGTCGTGCCGGTGATGGCCTCCACCAATCCAAAGCTGGGAATCGCCCTGATCCAGAGCGATGCGGTCCCCGGGAACAACAATCCGAAGGCCGGAATCAACATCGGAATCATGAACAGCATGCTCCAGAACAGCACACTGATGAAGTCCTTGCCGAAGGCGCCGGCAATCAAAGCGAAGCCTGTCACCATCAACGATCCGAGCAGCATGATCGTCAACATCAGCAAAGGAGAACTGCCGAGCGATTGGATCGCTACCAGCAACAGCACCACCTGCGTGAAGGCGAGCAACGCTCCGAAGATTATCTTCGCAGTTAGGAAATCGGCCAGGGTCGCCGGCGTTGTGATGACCGCGGTGACGGTTCGTTCCTGCATCTCGCTGGCGATGAGCCCTGCCAGCGACATCATCTCGATCAGCAGGACTAGAAATGCGAGCAGCGGCCTGAACTTCTCGCGCAGCGAAACCTGGTCGCCAAGACGATCGACACCCAGGATCTCCTCCTGATAATCGACCGGGAGGGGGTTGCCGGTGGTAGCGAACGCGGCTTCTTTGATGAAGGAGTCCATAGCGGTCCGGAGTTCGTCAGGGAGGTCGGCCGTCGCCAGGACGCTCACCGTGGCCGTGTCACCGGAGGCGATGGCTGTGAAGAAGTCATCCGGGAATGCCAATCCGAGCGCGACGTCCTGATCGCCTTCCTCTACCGCCGTCATGAGCGTCTCACGAGAATCGAATGCGACGATCGTCAACCCGCCGGTGTCCTCTCCGCTCACCTGTTCGAGCAGGCTCTCTATCCCGGCTCCGGTGGCGCCGATGGTGATGTCCTCATCGACCGTGTCCGGCAGTACCCAGAAGATGACCACATAGGCCACGAGCCCAACGATGGACATGTAGAAGTAGAAGCGGTCCCGGAGGAATGCCTTGAAGTCCTTGCGGACGATGGTGCCGATGATCGTCGCGTGCGAAACCGGCGCCCGAGGCGAGGTTTCAGAAGCGGTCATGCCTTCAGCTCCCTACCCGTCAGTTTGATGAAGATGTCTTCCAGCGTTGCTTCCTCAGTGTGGATTGTCATGAGGCCGTCCACCGAGACCGCGTTGCGAATCTGATCACCGGCGTTGGCCTCGTCCAGGCTGATCACCTGCTCGGCGACCTCCGAGCCGTCCCGGGATCGGATTCGGACAGATCGCTGGCCGTGCTCGAGTTTGAGGTTTTCTGCGGTGTCGAGCGCCTCGATCTTGCCCTCGTTGATGAACGCGACTCGATCGGAGAGTTGATCGGCCTCGTGCATATCGTGCGTTGTGAGGATCACGGAAGCTCCACGGTCGGCCTCTGCCTTGATCACGTTGCGAACGGCTTGGGACGACACGGGGTCGAGTCCGTCCGTCGGCTCATCGAGGAACAGGATGTCAGGGTTGTTGATCATCGCTCTGGTCATCATCAACCTCTGCCGCATCCCTTTGGAGAAGCTGGCGACTCGGTCATCGGCTCGGTCGATCAGGCCAACGCGACGCAGGTAGGGATCGAAGTCCATGCCTTTGATCCCGTACAAACGGGCAAAGAAGTCGAGGTTCTCACGGGCCGACATGTTCTCGTAGAGGTTCTTCTCCTCAAAGCACACGCCGATCCGCGCCTGGATTTCTAGGGTCTGTTCGGGCATGGTCATGCCGAGCACGGATATCGAGCCGGAGTCAGGGATGAGCTGTCCGGTGAGCATCTTGATCGTGGTGGACTTCCCTGCACCATTGGGACCGAGGAAGCCGAGAATCTCTCCGGGTGCGACCGCGAAGCTGACCTGATCGACGGCCTGGATCTCGTCGTAGGCGAACGACAGGTCACGGACCTCGATTGCGTTTCCATTGGTCGTCATCGGTTTTCCTTCCGTGCGTGCCAGCGCTCGGCCAGCGCCGCCATTTCGATGTCCATGAAGTCCATCAGTTCTACGAGTTGATCTATGCGTTGGTGTTGCTCGGGTGGGGAGTCGACGAGGACCTGGCGGCCCTCGTCGGCAATTCGCCTCAAGCCGACCATCCCCGTGCGTTTCTCGTCCAGGAGGTACTCCCAGGCGTCAGTCGCCATCCGGTAGTAGGTGGCGCGGTCCTTGGGGAATGTGATCCGCTCAATGAAGCCGATCTGCTCCAGGACCCGGGCGTTGGTCGAAACGGTCCCTGCACTCATGTGCAGCACTTCCTGGAGTTGCTTAGAAGATTGGTGGGGTGGGTCGCAGATGAGGAGCCACCCCAGCATCTTCCCTTGGGCGCGGTTGCCACCGCGATCGGACCAGTAGCGGCCTACGTGTTCGGCGTACTCAACATTCTGTGTATTCATTTCTTTCAGAGTTTACCGAAACTTCAAAAGGCCTGTCAATAGATATTCGGGCAATACCGGCACCGCTGGTGATGCTGATACTGCCCGAATACGGTCGGGGAGGTTGGCTATGTGTCTAGGCGTCGAGTGACGTCGAGGCACCTTCGAGTTCGGAGACTGTGTCTTG
>JBLYYS010000176.1:0-10764 GCA_048550235.1 Acidimicrobiia bacterium
AGCGCCAGACGGAGTGCATCGCTCCCACCGGGTATCTCGACCAGGGCCGCGGCCGCGTTGTGCCTGACCCACCAGGCTTCGTCGCTGAGTGCCCGCTTCAGCCATGGAACCGAGCGCTGATCGAGCCGCCGTCCGACTGCCGTCGCTGCCTGTGCCCGCACCTCCCACTGAGTATCGCTCAGGAGTTCGAGCAAGTAGGGAACTGCTCTCGGCGTGCCGGCCCGGCCGAGCGCAGCCGCCGCCCGGATCCTCAGCGCCTGATCGGTCGAGTCCAGCGCCTGCAGTAGGGCGTCTTCTGCCCTGATATCACCGATGAGGCCCAGGGTCCTGGCCACGAGCGGGCGGTACTTGCCGGGTCCGGTCAGGTAGCGCGCAGCCTCTTCAACGGCCGCCGCACCAAAGCCATACAGGGCATCGGCGAGACGTTGCGCACTTCCTTCGTCTTGCTGATCGAGAGCCACGAGCAGGCTCTTGACCGCCCGGCTTTCGCCAATGTGGGCAAGAGCGGCGGCTGCCTGAACTCGGACCTCCGGAACGGTATCGGCCAGGGCGAACACCAGATCGGGCAGGGTATCCGGATCGGCAATCTCGGACAGAGCCTCCGCGGCGCGCACTCGTTCGTTACGGTTGCCGGATCGGAGCTCGCCCGAATACTCAGCCACCATCCCCATCCTCCTGGCCACACTGACGAGCTGATCCCGGTCGGCGCCACTGATCATGCGGAGGTATTCGAGAAGGACTTCGCGAAACAGCGGATCGGAGGCGTACCGCTTGAACACGCGGGCATTCCATTCACCTCTTATCACGAGTTCACCGATCATGTCGATGAACCGGTTCTTGCGTCGCGTGGAGCGACTCCTGATGCGGCGACGCACTGCCTTGACGATGAACAGGGAAACGCCGGCGACGACTAATACCAGCGTCAGCCCGATCAGCAGGAGGAGGATGATCCGGTTCACGCCGGCCGCTCCCGGATCCTGACCTTCACCCTGGCGATGACCTCCTGGATGCTGAACGGCTTCCGGATGTAATCGACTGCCCCGAGTTCCAGCGCGCTGATCACATCCGCCTCACCGGTGATGCCGGAGACCATGATCACCGGGAAGTCCCTCCCGGCGGCCTTCCATCTCTGTAACACCTCTAGGCCCAGCAAACCCGGCATTCGCTGATCGAGCAGTACGAGATCGAACTGCTCAGAAAGACCGAGCTCGAGAGCGTCCAGTCCGTCCCCGACGGCGGTGACTGAGTATCCGGCGGCTTCGAGTGTGCGCGTCAGAAGAAACGAGACCACTCGCTCGTCTTCCACCACCAGCACCTTCGGCCTTTTGGTCAAACAGCGCTCCTCGCAGTCGTGGCGCGCTCAACACACCATCAGGTTTGTATCGGCATCGCAGAGCTCGTGGTGTAGCCCGATTGGCAGGAAATCATTGGCGAATCCGCCCCTCCAGCAGGACGCTCCACAACGGGCGGCGCTAGCGTGACATCATGCTCACCGTTTCGACCCTTGCCGATCAGTTCCACGCCTTTCACAAGAGCTCCGACCAGATGGGAGCGCTCTGGAAGGGCACTCTCGACCAGCTCGAACTCTGGGAGGATTTCACCGAGGAGGGCGTGGCAATACGACGCCAAACCCTGCGTGACTTTGCTGCTGAAGCCGATCGACTTACGGCTTCACAGGGCGAGCACCCAACTCTGGATCTGATCGCCTTCGCCGGGAGGTCTACCGATGAGCAGCTCGAGTGGTATCACGATTTTCAGCAGTTCAACTCCAACATGGGCTTCCATCCGATGCTGTTGACATTCGGTCCCAGGTTCCCTCTCGTCACCGCTGAGCATGGCCAGCGCTATCTCGCGCGGATGAGCAACCTCCCCAGGGCGCTGCGGGACTTCGCCGATCGGATTGCTTCAGCCGTCGAAAGAGGCAGGGTCGCCAATCTGACCATGGTTGAACAGACCCTGGGGGGCATAGATCGCCATCTCGGCGCACCCGTCGACCCTCTGGCATCCCAGAAACCTCCGGCAGAAATGTCGGAGCCCGAGGCAGCGGCTTGGAAGGATGACCTCGAGCTGATCCTCCGCGATGAGGTGCGGCCCGCCCTCGTTGAACTTCGGGACACGATCAACGACCGGGCCCTCCCGGCGGCCAGGTCCGATGACTATCCGGGCCTGGTTCACATCGAAGGTGGCGGCGAAAGTTATGAACGATTGGTGTGGGCGAACGTCTCGCGCGACGTTGCCGCGGAGCGAGTCCATCGCATCGGCCTCGAGCAAGTAGAACGTCTGGAAGAGGAATACCGAACGATTGCGGGTCCGCTGCTCGGGACGACCGACGTCGATCACATCTACGATCGCCTCCGCAACGACCCGGACCTGCACTATCACGACGCGGAAACCCTCGTAGCCGACGCCACTGCGGCACTCGCCAAAGCTGCTGCTGCCATGGGGGACTGGTTCGGAGTGTTGCCCAAATCACCCTGTATCGCGACATCGATCGACCAGGGCCCGCTGGCCTTCTATTCGCAGCCCGCCATGGACGGTTCGAAGCCGGGCACGTTCTTCTTCAATACCTCCGACCCGTCGATGTGGGGCACGTTCCAACTCGAGGCAACGACGTATCACGAAGGGATTCCGGGCCACCACCTCCAGGTAGCCCTGACTCTCGAAAACGAGAGTCTCCACCCGATTCACCGCGAACCGCTGGTCGTTGCCTACCTGGAGGGCTGGGCGCTCTACACCGAACGGGTAGCCGACGAGATGGGTCTCTACTCCTCCGAACTGGACAGGGTGGGGATGCTGGCGGCGGACTCGATGCGCGCATGCCGTCTCGTGGTAGACACCGGTTTGCACGCACTCGGGTGGTCGCGGGAGCAGGCGATCGAATACATGGTCGGCCACAGCCCGATGACCCGACAACAGGTTATCGGTGAGATCGACCGGTATATCGGAGTCCCCGGTCAGGCACTCGGTTACATGATGGGTCGGCTGGAAATCGAGAAGATCCGCGCGGACGCCGAGCAGCGCCTGTCACACCGGTTTGACATCAAGGCCTTTCACGACCTCGTCCTCGGCCATGGCGACGTGCCACTCGACACGCTCGAGCGACGAGTGAACGACTGGGTCGCGTCGCGGATGGAGTAGTACCAAGTACCGAGTGGCTCTCTAGGACTCGCACCAATCCTTGAACGAGGCCATTGACTCCTCGATATCGGCAACGTTGATACCAGAGTATGCGAACCGGACGTGTTTCTCGTTCTCGGGGTTGTCGGCGCGCCCGAAATGAAGCCTGGTGGTGAACGACACGCCGGTCGCGTGCAGCGCCGCCCTCCGGAAGTCTTCGTAGTCGTTCAGATCCTTGCGCTCCATCACTTCGGTGACGTTCGGGAAGAGGTAGAAGGTCGCGTTCGGGATGATGCTGCTGATGCCCTCAATGGCGTTCAGTCCAGCGCCAGCAGCGTTGCGTCGAGCTTCGAGCTCGGCACGTATCGCGGCTACCTCGGTCTGATCACCTTCGAGGCCTGCCAATCCTCCGTACTGGACGAAGTGATTGGAGCAGGACTCATCGTTGACGTTGAGCTTGGCGATCACGTCGAGGATCTCTCTGGGACCGATACTGGCGCCGAGCCTCCAACCCGTCATGGCGAACTTCTTCGAGAACGTGTACAGCAGGACGCTACGTTCCGCCATTCCCGGTTCCTCGACGAAGGACGTGGAGACGCCTTCATACCTCATGTCGAAATAGGCCTCATCGCACAAGACGTACAAATCGTGTTGCCTCACTAGATCGGCAAGCCGGGCCCTTTGCTCGGGCGACAGTTCTGCGCCGTTGGGGTTCTGCAGGTCGTTGAGGACGAGGAGCCGAGTCTTGTCCGAGATACCCCGCTCGATCGACTCGAAATCGAGGTCGAAGTTGTCCTCGACCTCGACATACCCGTAGGGCACCGCGATTCCGCCCAGATACTCGATCTGAGATTCGTAGATCGGGTATCCGGGATTGGGATAGAGGACCTCATCGCCGGGATTCATCACGGCAGACAAGAACTTACCGATTGTCGGCTTGCCTCCAGGCTGCACTACGACGTTCTCGGCCGTGTACGGAGTGTGGTGTGAAGCGGAAACGTCCTCTGCGATCGCCTCCCGCAACTGCGGGATTCCGGCGTTGGGGCAGTAACCAGTCTTCCCGTCCGCGATGGCTTTCATCGCACCGTCGACCACTGTGCGGGGGGTGGGGATGTTGATGTCGCCGAGATGGAATGGGTACACCCGGTTGCCTTCGGCCGCGAACGCGGCTGCTTCGCCGCCAACGGCGAACGCAGTCTCAGTCCCCAGCTTCTCGATTCTGTCTGCGATACGCATTCCTGAGGACCCTTCTTGGTTCTTGATCTCTAGCTCAGGCCGAGTTGGACGGCATTGACGATGCTGGGCGCAAACGGCGGGAAATCCCCATCGAGGAAGGGCAGGATGTCGTCGCCGTCCCAGACCGGCTGACCGGACAAAATGGCCGCGACATTGGCGGCAGCAAGGGTAGCCATGCCCTCTCTTGTCCAGTTGGTAGCAGAGGCGATGTGAGGAACGATCGTCACATTGTCGAGCTCAGCCAGTCCCGGTTTGAGTGTCGGCTCATCCTCAAATACATCCAGGCCGGCCTTGAAGTCCGGGTGGGTGCGACAGTGTTCAACGAGGGCGGCCTCATCGACAACCGGACCCCGCGCAGTGTTGATCAAGATGGCGTCATGCTTCATGAGGTCCAATCTCTCGGCATTGACGAGGTGATGGGTTGTCTCGTCGAGCACCGTGTGAATGCTCACAACATCCGCCTGGGCCATTACATCCTCGACCGTCTCCAATCGCGTCACCGTCACCGGGTCTTCGCCGTGGGAGACGAGAAGCTCTGAGTATCCGGCAACATACGCTTCCAGAGCCTCGTTCGGATACAGGTCGTAATACACGAGGTTCATCTTGAACCCCTCGATCATCATTCGACCAAATGCGGCACCGATGCGCCCACAGCCGATGACGCCGACCGTCTTCCCATAGAAACGCTGCCCCATATACATGGTCGGCAGCCATCCGTGGTAGCGGCCGTCCCGCAGAAATCGGTCCGCCTCGACAACTCTGCGTCCAGCCGACAGGGTCAATGCCACCGCCATTTCAGCGGTTGTCTCGGTCAGCACACCCGGGGTGTTCCCAACGGGGATCCCAGCCGCGCTGGCTCCCGCCACATCGACGTTGTTGTACCCGACTGCGTAGTTGCTGTACGCGGTCCCACCCGCGGCTGCGAGAGCCGCGAATAGGTCGGCGTTCCAATCCTCCGTCAGCTGGCCGATGACCCCATCACAGGACTCGCCGATACGTTCCTTGATCTCATCAACCGAGAGGACGGCATCGGACCTGCACACTTCAACCGAGCAGTCGGCAGCTTCGAGGATATCCAGCCACCTGTCACCGGGTAGCTGCTTGGTGACGACAACTCGGCGGCTACCGCCCGGATTGTGCACCGTCCAGTCGTTCATAGTTGTTCTCCGGTTCCCATCAGATGTTCAGACAAGGATCTCTCGCACCGCCTCGAGCATGTCACTCGGATCGACAAACCGCACGACGTCCGGCGGATTGTCCAGCAAATCCCTGGCCCGGTCTTCCAATGCATTCGGGACCTCGAGCAACAGCGGAATGCTGTAGGTGCGACAGAGGTGCACGACATCCTGGAATCTGAAGTGCGTCTCAACATGGGTCTCGGGGGCGTACACCTTGTGGAGATAGCCGATGAGCAGGTCGTATCTGTTCTGATCATTGATCAGGCGTACGTCGCTGCCATGACTGTCGTACCCGTTTGACACGGGGACGGTGTCGATGCCGTCGCAGACCAGCGCCGTCAGGAGGGTTGAGTCGGTTCCTTCGAAATAGCCAACGATCTTCCTCATCATTCTCCCTTCTACACAACACCCTGAGCGAGCATCGCGTCGGCCACCTTGCGGAATCCGGCGATGTTCGACCCGGTGACGTAGTTGCCCGGCACCTCGTATTCCGCGGCTGCATCAACGCAGCTCTGGTGGATGTTCGACATGATTTCCAACAAACGCCCGTCGACCGCCTCCCGGGTCCAACTAGAAAACACCGCGTTCTGTGCCATTTCCAAGCCGCTGGTGGCGACACCACCCGCGTTGGCCGCCTTCCCCGGTCCGAAGAGAATGCCGGCGTCTACGAACTGCGCAACGGCATCCGGCTCAGAGGGCATGTTGGCGCCTTCGGCCACCACATAGACGCCGTTGTCCAGTAGTCGTTTGGCGTCCTCGGCACTCAACTCATTCTGCGTTGCGCACGGGAACGCCGCTTCGGCTCCCTCAACACTCCATGGTTTCTGACCGGAGTAGTAATGCACTCCGTAACGTTCCGCGTACTCGGCGATCCGGCCCCGCTTGACGTTCTTCAGGTGCTTGACGAACTCGAGCTTGTCCTGATCGATTCCATCCGGGTCATAGATGTAGCCGGATGAGTCGGACAGAGTCACAGCGCGGCCACCCAGCCGGTTGATGTTCTCGACGGCGTACTGGGCGACGTTGCCCGACCCGGACACAAGGCAGGTCTTCTTGAACACGCTCTCATCGCGGGTCTTCAGCATCTCTTCTGCGAAGTAGACGGTGCCGTAACCAGTCGACTCGGGCCGGATGAGGCTTCCACCCCACTCAGCACCCTTTCCGGTCAGAATTCCGGAGAACTCGTTGGCCAGCTTCTTGTAGGTGCCGAACAAGAACCCGATCTCCCGAGCACCGACACCGATATCGCCGGCCGGCACGTCGGTGCGGTCACCTATGTGCCGCCACAACTCGCCCATGAAAGACTGACAGAAGGCCATGACTTCGTCGTCGCTCCGACCTTTCGGGTCGAAATCGGAGCCACCTTTGCCTCCACCCATAGGGAGGGTGGTCAAGCTGTTCTTGAACACCTGTTCGAAGGCAAGGAACTTGAGCAATCCGAGATTGACCGATGGGTGGAAACGTAGACCACCCTTGTAGGGGCCGATGGCGCTATTCATCTCGACGCGGTATCCACGATTGACGTGGACAGTCCCCGAGTCGTCCTTCCAGGGAACCCGGAACATGATGACCCGCTCCGGCTCAACCATCCTGTCCAGAATCCGAGCCGCGGAATACTCTGGATGGCGATCGAGTACCGGCCAGACCGACTCGACGACCTCTTTGACTGCCTGATGAAACTCGGGTTCCCCCGGGCTGCGTGAGACAACCCTGTCCATGAACTCCGATACCGTCTCAGTCACTTGTACCTCCGGTCAAGTGTTGCGCCCGATCGTCAGAGCGGACGAATCGATCGATTTGGCCGCGCGGCCACTCATCCAACACCCCGGATTCGCCACTCGAGCGAACCCGAGATGCAACGTCGTTCACTTTCTAGCTGAGTCCCACCCGATCGTTGAAGGCTTCGATCAATTCGTCGATCGGGTCTGCCATACCTTGGATCCTCGTCCAGTACTCCGGGTCGTACCACTGGGCCTGGATCTCTTCATAGGTCTTGCCCTGCTGCTCAACCCAGGTGTAGTACTTGAGGTTGTGAATCCGCTTGCGGTCGTAGTACGAAAGCTCATGCACATGATCGATTCCGGCACCCATCAGATAGCGGGCATAGGAAGCGGAGGCATCCAGAGCTGAGAACTCACCGCGTTCGGCGTTCAACTCCTCGAGGCGGCTCCCGTACATGTCCATCGAGTCGGTACCGACGGTGATCAAGACGTCGTTGGCGCCGAGTTCGTAGTACTTGGCCATCTTGATCGCCGAAAGCATGTTCCCTACTCCGGAAATACCGAGCAACGGCAGCTTCTCGATCAGTTCTGCGGACACACCCTGGCTTTCCAGGTAGGCGACGCCTTCCGGTTCGTTGAAGAGCCGGATGATGCTCATCGTCGCTTCGTCGTCTAGTCCGATCGCGAGGTCGGTGTTGCGAACGTTGTGGACCCACGGAATGTGCTTGTCGCCGATGCCCTCGATCCGGTGCTCACCAAAACCGTTGTGGAGCATGGTGGGGCACTGGACGGCCTCGCCCGCTGCGATCTTGGAGGTCGGATAGACCTGCTTGAGATAATCGCCGGACGCGATGGTCCCGGCCGACCCCGTGGTGAGTGTCACTCCGTGGAAGACATCGTTCGGCCCCATCACGGACTCGAGCACCTCGGCCATCGCCGGCCCAGTCACCGAGTAGTGCCAGAGGTAGTTTCCGAACTCATCGAACTGGTTGAAGATCATCAGATCTTGTCCGGAGGCCCGGAGCTCGTTGCACTTGTCGAAGATCTCCTTGACGTTGGATTCGGATCCAGGTGTCTTGATGATCTCTCCAGCCACCGATTCGAGCCAATCGAAGCGCTCCCGGCTCATGCCTTCCGGAAGGATGGCGATCGACTCACAACCGAGGAGGTTCGAATCGTATGCCCCGCCTCGGCAGTAGTTGCCGGTTGAAGGCCAAACTGCCTTCGTCTTGGCGGGATCGAATTGGCCGGTAACGAGCCTCGGTGCAAGGCACCCGAATGCCGCTCCGACCTTGTGCGCCCCAGTCGGAAACCACTTTCCTTCTAGCACCAGGATGCGCGCATCGGTACCCGTCAGTGCTTTGGGGAGTTCCAGGAAGTTGACTCCGCTGTAGCCACCGCCGGTCTCCGTGGGCTCGTTGTGCCAGTTGATGCGGAAGAGGTTGCGCGGATCGAGGTCCCAGAGACCGACCTCTTTGAGTTCCTGCTTCACTGAATCGGGAATCAGCGACGGGTCACGCATCTGCTTGAACGTCGGAATGCGAATCGCCTTGTCGCGAGCGACGTTGACCGCCGACTCGAGCGTGGATTCGTGCATCGTGAGATCGATCATGTGTATAGCCTTTTGTCCTTAGCTGTTGGCCCTTTGCAGGGCTTCTTTCAACGCTTCCAGTGATGGTTCGATCACCATCGGTTCGGTGCCGGCGGCGGTCACGGCCTTCATCGCCGAGGCGACGTCCTTGAGACCGCTTCCGGTCGACAGCACCACTACCCGATCAGATGATCCGACCAACCCGGCCTCAACTGCTTTGATCAGTCCTGCGTAGGCGGCCGCTCCGGCCGGTTCGGCGAAGACCCCGGAGCCGCGGGCAAGCACCGGGACCGCAGCCAGGATCTCATCGTCCGAAACCCGCAGGTAGGCGCCGTCGGTTTCGGTGACGGCGGCCATGGCTTTGATGCGATCACGCGGCAAGTCGGCGCTGATCGAGTCGGCGACGGTATCCGCCGCGATCGGTTCCTTGGATAGAACGTCTTCGTTGTTCTCAAAGGCCTGCACGAGATAGTCGCTCCCGGCAGCCTGGATGCCGTAGATCCGCGGGGATCTCTCGATCCAGCCGAGGGCAACCGCATCCTTCATGGCCTTGTGAACTCCACCGATGATCGACCCATCGCCCACACTGACCAAAACTGCGTCGGGTGATTCCCAGCCGAGTTGTTCGAGAATCTCGAGGCCGGCCGTCTTCTTACCCTCGGTCATGTAGGGATTGAATCCAGTGTTGCGGTTGTACCAGCCGTATTCGGCCGAGGCCTGCATGCACAGGTCGAAGGCATCCCCGTAGTTGCCCTTGACAAGCGCGACCGTCGACCCGTAGGCGAGTAGCTGGGCGATCTTCGCCTGCGGGGCCGATTCTGGAACGAAGATCACGTTCTTCTGCCCCACCGAAGCCGCCAGGCCGCTGAGCGCGGCGGCGGCATTGCCGGTACTAGCCGTAGTGACCACTTCCGCACCGGCCTCCCGCGCCTTGACGAGCGCCATTGCGCTGGCCCGATCCTTCAGAGAGGCCGTCGGCTGGCGGCCTTCGTCCTTGACCCACACTTGGGCCAGACCGAGTGCGCCGGCCAAGCGCGGAGCGTTGTAGGTCGGCGTCCAACCGACGGTGAGCGGCGGCACAGCTGCGTCCGCTGCCACCGGCATGAGCGGCCGGTAGCGCCACATAGTCATGTCGCGGTCCGCGGCCAGGGTCTCCTTCGAGATACGCTTGCCGACCAGGTCGTAGTCGTAGCGCACATCGAGAATCCCCTCGTTGCCGCACTCTGCGCAAACGTACCCGGCCTCCTCGACCGGGTACGTCGCGTCACAGATCACACAGGACAACCCGGTGACATGCTCCAGACTCATCGAACGATCCGGGTGCCGGTCTCCCCGGCCATCGCACGTTCGAGATTCTCGGGATTAGTGATCAGAGCTTCCTTGCCTCCCGCTTCCAGGAACTGAACGACAGCCCGCATCTTCGGAGCCATCGAACCCTCGGCGAAGTGGCCACCCTCTTCCAAGTACTGCTTGACCTCGGCCAGAGTGAACTCGTCTACCCACCGCTGTTCTGGTGTCCCGAAGTTGAGGGCAACCTGTTCCACAGCAGTAGAGATCAATAGAAGGTCTGCATCGACCTGGCTGGCGAGCAAAGCTGAAGCGAGATCCTTGTCGATTACAGCTGCGATGCCTTCGAGATCACCATCTTCGTTGGCCACAACGGGGATCCCGCCGCCACCGACCGCAATGGTGACGACGCCTGCATCGAGCAGTTGTTTGATGACGTCGAGTTCGACGATTCGCTTGGGCGAAGGCGATGCGACGACGCGGCGCCAACCGCGCCCTGCATCCTCTTTGATATCCCAGCCTTCGTTGTCGCGCCGTCTCTTCGCTTCCTCCTCGCCCATGAACGAGCCGATCGGCTTGCTCGGAGCGGCGAAAGCCGGATCGGCGGAGTCGACCTCCACCTGGGTAACCACGG
>JBLYYS010000177.1:0-2934 GCA_048550235.1 Acidimicrobiia bacterium
ATCCAGGAACAACGATGACCGACTGGGCGTAGGCCATCGTTATGGCAACGTCTTCCGCGGAAGCCGATTTGACCGGCTTGTCGCTGGTTGTGCCGCCGTCGCCGGTCGAGTCCGCACCACCGAATGCTGCGAACAAGACGTTCGCTAGTGAGCGGTTCATAGCCTTCACCATGATGTTCGTGAGGATCAGGCCCGCGGCTCCGACGAGGGCACCCGAGATGATCAGTGCGTTCTCGTTGATGACGAATCCGGCCATCGACGCCGCAATACCGGAGAAGGCATTCAGGAACGAGATCACGACCGGCATGTCGGCTCCACCGATGGGGATGACCCGGGTGATACCGAGGATCAAAGCCAGAGCCATGAGGATCCAGATGACCAGGGAACCGCCGACGTCCAACGCCAGCATGACGCCGAGGCCGACGATCGCCGCCACGATCAGCGGATCGATCAGCTTCTGTGCCGGGTAGCCGAAAGGCTGCCCTGGGAGCTTGCCGTTGAGTTTTCCAAAGGCAACGAAGCTTCCCGAGAACGTGATTGAACCGATCGCCACAGACAACACGATCGTGACGATCGTCTGAATCGCCGGGTCTGGGTTCTGGAAGAACTCCGCCGACGCCACCATGACAGAGGCGCCACCACCAAAGCCGTTGAAGGCCGCGACGAGTTCCGGCATTCCGGTCATCTCGACGGTCCTGGCCAGATACGCGCCGATCCCGCTACCGACGATGATGCCGGCGATAATCGTCCAGGCGCTGATGCCGCTGTTGAATAGTGTGACGATGATTGCGATGGCCATCCCACTCGCCGCCAATTGGTTTCCGGAGCGGGCAGTGGCCGGTGACGACAGACGCTTCAGTCCGAAGATGAAGAGCGCCGCGGCGACGAGATAGATGATTGCTGATAGTTCCTGGCTCATCAGCGTTCCTTCTTCTTGAACATCTCGAGCATGCGGTCGGTGACCATGAAGCCGCCGATCACATTGATCATGGCCATGGTCACCGCTAGGAAGGCCAGGATCTCACCGAGGGTGCTGTCGGCCTTGCCAGCGACAATCAGTGCGCCGATGATCGTGACACCTGAGATCGCGTTCGACCCCGACATGAGCGGGGTGTGCAGCGTCGGTGGCACCTTCGTGATCACCTCGAAGCCGACGAAGGCGGCGAGGACGAACACGGTGATGGAAATCACAAGTTCCATCAGTTACCTCCTCCGTCGAGTATTCCTTTGACCCGGGAGTGCACCACGTTGCCTCCGTGAGTGATCACGGAGCCTTCGATGATGTCGTCCTCGAAGTCGATGTTGACTGCTTCCTCGGTGAGGAAGAGTTTCATCAGGGCGAGGGCATTCCGACCGTACATGCGGGACGCATCGCCTGCAGCCAGGCTGGCCAGATTGGTCGGTCCTTCGATCGTGACGTTGGCGTGCACGACCGTCTCATCGGCCTTGGTGAGCTCGCAGTTGCCGCCCGTTGATGCGGCCAGGTCGATGATGACAGCTCCCGGCCGCATTGATTCCACCATCTGCTGGGTCAACAGAAGCGGGGCCGGGCGTCCGGGAATCTGCGCCGTCGAAATGACGACATCGGCTTCGGAGACCGGTTTGGCCAGGCCGGCCATGATCTTCGTTTGCGTGTCCTCAGCAACCTCTTTGGCGTAGCCGCCGGTCGCGGAAGAATCCTGCTGCTCCATGTCGACGCTGACAAACTTGGCGCCGAGCGATTCGACCTGCTCGGCGGCTTCAGCCCGTACGTCGAATGCGTGCACGATTGCGCCCAGGCGGCGTGCGGTGGCGATGGCCATGAGGCCGGCGACACCTGCGCCGAGGATCAACACCTTCGAGGGTGCAACCGTTCCCGCGGCTGTTGTCAGCATCGGGAAGAACTTGTCGAGTTTCTCTGCGGCCATGAGGACTGCCTGGTAGCCGGCCACCGTCGCCTGCGACGACAACACATCCATTGACTGGGCGCGCGTCGTGCGGGGAACGGCTTCGAATGCGATCGAGGTCACGCCTGTTGAGGCGAGGGCGGGGAACCGCTCCGGTCGATCCAACGGCTGCAGCAGTCCGAGAAGCACTGCACCCGATTTCAGCTGCGCAGCAGCTGTTTCGGATGGGTACGACACGGAACAAACAACATCCGCCGACCAAACGCGGGCGGCATCGCCAATCGATGCACCGACTGCTACGTAGGCTTCGTCGACGAATCCGGCAGCCGTTCCGGCGTTGGATTCGACTACGACCTCGTGGCCATCTTTCGTAAGACGGGTGACCACATCGGGAGTCAAAGAAACCCGGTGCTCACCGGCCTCTGTGGTCTTGGGTATGCCAATGATCATTGCGAAAAGAGAATGTACGGTGTCCGGCCGATATTCCCAAGTTGAGGGCAGCGATCGGCGACATTCCGGCTTGCGTTCGGCGGCATTGCCTCCCACACTGGTCGCCGCATGGTTCCTCTTCCCGAGCCCCTCGGTCCCCCTTTTGTGCTTCGTTCAGTTATCTGGACGCGGGGCAAGGGTTGCGGCGAACTCGCCGCTGCGCTCGGCTCCGACCCGCTGCGGGTCGAGGGCAGTCTCGACGAGATTTGCAGGACAGCGCGAGCGGAACTGCTTGTTACGAAGAAGCTGACGTCCTTCGATCTCGTCTCGGTGGCCGTGCCCTACGAAGTAGACCTGGGCGGAACGACGTCGATCGTCGCGGCTGTAGCAGGTGGGCCGCATTCGGAGCTGGCGTCGATCGTCGCCTATCAGCTGGCCAATACTCTCGGAGTGCCGGTGGAGGTTCTCCGTGCCATGAGTCCCGACGACGATCGCGAAGTGGTCAAGGCAGGCGTCGAGGCTTTGACGACGGTCGCCCACGGGATGGCCTATCGACTCGTTGAGACGTCGGAACCATCCGATCTGATCGATGAACTAGACACCGGCACCTTGCTGGTTG
>JBLYYS010000178.1:0-4354 GCA_048550235.1 Acidimicrobiia bacterium
CGAATGGGCTTGAGTTGCGAAGGAACTCCAACCTGCCGGCGTAGCCGGCAGGCCCCCACACCGCTCTCGCCTGCCGGCGAGACCACCTCCCCCGCAAGCGGGAGAGGAACGCGAATGGGCAGGAGTTGCGAAGGAACTCCAACCTGCCGGCGTAGCCGGCAGGCCCCCTCAGTCGCCGCAACGGCGACATCTCCCCTCAACATAGAGAGACCCGTCAGTATCAAACGAAGGTAGGGGTCGGGTCGCTATATGCTGACCCAACTGCACTTGGGGGCGCAACGCGAAAAGGGCCGGAGTTCCGACTGGCCCCCAACCTGCCCGCGTAGGCGGCAGGTCCTTTCTCTCTTCGGGGGGACCTGACCTTTCAGCCTCGCTCTTGCGATATGTGTCTCCAGTTTGTCGTCGATCTGAAAGACCGCAGGCAGGACACCGTTGACCATCCAATCATGCATAGAGGGTTCATCGGAGTCACCAATTCTTCGTAGAGCACCACGCCTCTAGGGGGTGGTGCACCTATGGTGTCGACCGCGGAGATCCGGAGGAGCCCTACTTCATTGATCTAACGAACGGGTGAGCTCTGGCCCGTCTGAGACCCGATCCAACGGTGTCGCCGAATCCGTCACCTGTGGCCGGTACCATCGCCGGCGTGAAGATATTGCACACGTCCGACTGGCATGTCGGCAGAACGATCCGGGGTCGGAGCCGTGCCGACGAGCACCGCGCCGTTCTGGCTGAGATTGCCGACATCGCGGTGGCCGAAGAAGTCGACCTAGTCCTAGTGGCCGGTGACGTCTTCGACGTGTCGGCTCCCAATCCCGAGTCGGAACGGATCGTGTATCAGGCCTTGCTGGCTCTCGCCCAGGTTGCTCCGGTCATTGTCGTTTCAGGAAACCACGACCACCCCCGCCGCTTGGAAGCCGTGGCGCCGTTGCTCGAACTTGGTCGTGTCACCGTTCTCGCCCTTCCGGCGCGGCCTGAGGATGGGGGAGTGGTGCGATTCGCCGATCTCGGTACACGGGTGTCGATGCTGCCGTTCCTCAGCCAGCGGGCCATTGTCAACGCCGATGATCTGATGGCACTCGATCCCGACCAGCACGACGGCAAGTATGCCGGGCGCCTTGCCGCAATCATCGAGAAACTCACCGAGGATGCCTCGACCGACGAGGTCAATGTCTTCTGCTCTCATCTCACCGTCCACGGTGCCGCCACCGGGGGAGGCGAACGCACTGCTCACATCTTTCCCTATGCCATCCCCGCCCAGTCGTTCCCGGGTTCGCTGTCGTACGTTGCGCTGGGCCACCTGCACCGCCTCCAGAAGGTTCCGGCCCCGGCCCCTGTCTGGTATTCCGGGTCGCCGCTGCAACTCGATTTCGGCGAGACCGAAGACCGCAAAGGGGTTCTGATCGTCGAAGCCGAACCGGGTCTACCGGCGACCGTGCGAGAAGCTCCGCTAGCGAGCGGTCGTCGCCTCCTGCGTCTGCGCGGAACCCTCGACCAGATCGAACAAGCAGCCGGCGACAACAGTGATGCCTTTTTGAAGATCGAACTCGACGAGCCCTCTCGGGCCGGGCTTGCCGACGAGGTACGCGACCTGTTTCCGAATGCCGTCGACGTTTTTCTGGCTCCATCAGAACGAGGAACCCCGAAGCCCAAGACGGAGGCCCGGCTGGGTCGGCCCGCCACCGAACTGTTCCGGGAATACCTGACCGGCCGCAGCGTGGAGGACGAACGGCTCACCCATCTCTTTGATGAGCTACTCGAGGAGACCTATGAGGCCTGACCGTCTCGAAGTCGAGGGGTTCACTGCATTCCGCGACAAGGCGGTCGTTGACTTCAGTGGTGCCGACCTATTCGCGTTCGTCGGTCCGACCGGCAGCGGGAAGTCGAGCTTGGTGGACGCAATTCTCTTCGCCCTATACGGCGTGGTTCCTCGCCTCGGGAAGGCAACCGTCGAGCCGGTCATCTCACTGGGACGAAACGAGGCGCGCATCCGCTTCGACTTCACTGTCGGCGAGCAGGCCTACACCGCGGCGAGAGTGGTCCGTCGCACCAAATCTGGCGGCGCCACGACCGCAGAAGCGCGTCTGGAAGGGGGCTCCGAGACGATCATGGGAGCCGATGAGGTCACCGAGGCGGTCGAAGCTGTGCTCGGCCTCGGTTTCGACCATTTCACCAAGTGCGTCGTCCTCCCGCAAGGCCAGTTCGCCGCATTCCTCCAGGACCCGGCTGCCAAACGCCAGGAGTTGCTCAGGCAGTTGCTCGATCTGGGCCGCTACCGCCGAGTACGTGAATTGGCGGTCGAGCGGCAGCGTCAGGCGGAAACTCGGGTCGAGGTCGTCGACCAGCAGATGGCCGAGTTGGAGTTCGCCACCGATAAGGCAGTAGAGCTGGCCACGGCCGTGAGGGATCAGTTGGTAGCACTGGTCTCCGACATCGAGAAAGCGGAGGAGGAGAGGGAGGCCATTGCGGTCGAAATGCGGGAAGCCTTCGACCAAGCCCGCAAGACCGGGGAGCAGGCTCGTCTCGTGCACGGAATCGCCAAGCCGTCCAATCTGGAGCAACTGTCCAAGGCATACGAGGAAGCAGCAAACGTACTGGAAGGGGCACGGAAGGCGGAGGGGCTCGCCGCTCAGCAACTTGCCTTGCACGAACAGGCGGCGGTAGGGATGAAAGACACCGAGGCTCTGACCCGGTTGGCAGAGCAATGGTCCCGCCGTGCAGCTGAGACGGAAGCAGAAGCACAAGCACTTATTGCAGTTGAGCAGGCCAATGCCACCGTCGAAGAGGCGAGGCGACAGGCCGCCGACGCTGATGAGGTGGCGTCCCGTGCAATCGAAGCCCTCGAAGCAACACGCCGTGAGCACGCCGCCCACGTTTTGGCCGCTCACCTCGAACAGGGTGAACCCTGCCCCGTCTGTCGCCAGACCGTCGGCACGCTGCCGGCCCACGACGATGTGCCTCCGCTGCTTTCAGAGTCGGAGAAGCAGGTCGAGCGGGCCCGTGGCACGGCCAAGGAGGCATCGTCGGCTCTGGTAGTCCGGAACGAGAACCTTGTGGCGGCACGATCCCGTTACGACGAGCTGGTGAAGCGCGTGAGGGGACTCACCGAGGGACTAGCCGGTCAACCTGCAGCCGAAGAAGTCGCTCAACTTCTCGACCAACGTCGCCGACTCGATCTCGATATCAATGCGGCACGAACTGCCGTGGCCTCGACCCGTCGTGAGCTCGACGAAGCTGCGGAGTCCCTCAGTCGGGTGGAGCGCGACATCGATGAAGCGCGCAAGGAGTTCGATCGCGCCCGTGATCGCGTGGCTGCTTTGAACCCGCCGCCTGCCCAGCGGGACGATCTCGCGGCCGATTGGAACACACTCGAGGATTGGGCGAGGACGACCGGAACGGAGCTCACCGAGTCGGCGGCGAACCTGGAAAAAGCGACGGAAAAGGCGAAGGAGCAACTCGCCCGGATCGAGCAAGCGATGATCGACAAACTCCACGCCGCCGGAGTCGAGCCACAGGACGGAAGACGCCCGCGTGACCTGTGTGCCGACGCCTTGGCGGCTGCTGGGCAGGAAGTTTCCCGACTGGAGGCGTCACGGACCAAGAGTGCCGAACTTGCCGAGAAGCGGACGGTTCACCACGAAACCGGCCAGGTTGCGAAGACCCTCGCCCGTCATCTGGCAGCCAACGGATTCGAAGGGTGGCTCATGGCGGAAGCACTCGAAGCGCTCATCGCCGGCGCCAACCAACGGCTCGGCGACCTCTCCAACGGTGCCTTCTCACTTGAACTCGACAGGCGTGATTTCCGCGTCATCGACCACCGTAACGCCGACGAACGCCGCTCGGTCAAGACCTTGTCGGGTGGTGAGACGTTCCTTGTGTCCCTGGCTCTTGCCCTGGCGCTGGCCGAACAGCTGGCTTCGATGTCCGTGCACGGGGTTGCCCGCCTCGAATCGATGTTCCTCGACGAAGGATTCGGCACCCTGGATTCCGAGACTCTCGACACGGTTGCCACCGTCATCCACGAGCTCGGTGCCGATGGGCGCACCATCGGTCTGATCACTCACGTCAAGGATCTCGCCGAACAGGTGCCCACTCGATTCGAGGTCAGCAAGGGTCCGGGCGGTGCCACTGTGGAGAGGATCGACGCATGAAGTTCTCGGTGGAACCGTGGGCGCCTGAATATGGAGTGGCCGCCGGTACGGACATGGACGAGACCACCGCGCCTCCGGCCCTCGACGTCGAAGTAACCGCCGAAGAATGGGCTCCGATCGCTCCTGAGCGGAAACCCGTTGACACGGTGCTGTTCGTCGATGGCGTGCGGCGAGTGGATGCCAACGTATGGATCGTGCAGGAC
>JBLYYS010000179.1:0-4804 GCA_048550235.1 Acidimicrobiia bacterium
ACGTACTACGAACTCACCCGACCGGACCTCGCTAGGCACAACCCAGAATGTGGGAGGGAGCCGTTCGGCCGTGCGGGTATTACCTGGATCAACCGATAAACTCGGCCAACTCCTTCAGCATCTGATGCTTGGGTCGTGCTCCCACGATCGTCTTGGCCTTCTGACCATTCTTGAAGACGATCATGGTCGGAATGCTCATGACGCCGTAGTTGGCAGCGCTCTGAGGGTTGTCATCGATATTCAGCTTGGCCAGCACGAGCTTGTCTGAATACTCGCCGGCGATCTCCTCGAGAATCGGCTCCACCATCTTGCAGGGCCCACACCACTCGGCCCAGAAGTCGACAATGACTGCCTTGTCACCCGATATTGCCTGTTCAAAGGTGGCGTCGTCGATCGTAATCTTGTTGCTCATTGGTCCTCCTAAGGATCCTCACCGCCCAGAGTTTGGGGGCGTTATTCCTGATCGGCCAGCCAACGCTCAGCGTCGATGGCTGCCTGACAACCTGTGCCGGCGGCGGTGATGGCCTGGCGATAGACATGGTCGGCAACATCGCCGGCTGCATAGACGCCCTCCACGGAGGTGGCCGTCGAACCGTCGCCCCGGAGTTTGATGTACCCGGCATCATCCAATGCCAACTGGCCTTGGAAAAGCTCGGTGTTTGGCGTGTGACCGATCGCAACGAAGTATCCGTCGGTTTCCATGTCCATGGCTTCGTCAGTCACGGTGTTCCTGATTGTCACTCCCGTTACTTCATCCTCGCCGAGGACTGCTTCCACGACCGTATTCCAGAGAACCTCTATCTTCTCGTGGTCGAGGACTCGTCGAGCCATGATGGCCGATGCCCGAAACTCGTCGCGTCGGTGGATGATCGTGACCTTCGAGGCGAACTTTGTGAGGAACAGGGCCTCTTCCATTGCGGAGTCACCCCCGCCGACTACAACCAGTTCCTTGTCGCGGAAGAAGAAGCCATCGCAGGTGGCGCAAGCGGACACACCGCGACCACGCAGTTTCTCTTCACCCGGAATGTCCAACCAGCGGGCGGAAGCTCCGGTGGCGATGATCACGGATTCGGATTCGTATTCGTCGGCGCCAACGGACACCTTGAAAGGACGGTTTGAGAAATCAACTTCTGTGACATCGACGGTATGAATCCGCGGGGCGAACCTTTCGGCCTGTTTTCTGACCCGATCCATGAGTTCCGGGCCCATGATTCCGTCCGGAAAGCCCGGGAAGTTCTCCACGTCGGTAGTGATCATCAGTTGACCACCGGCCTGACTTCCCTCGAACACCAACGGATCGAGGTCGGCCCGACCTGCGTACAAAGCTGCTGTGAGTCCGGCAGGGCCGGACCCGATGACAATTACCTTCTCAGGCATGGTTATGTTTCCTCGGGTTCCTGATTTCGCTTCCACCAGATAAACGCACCACCGAGCACGAATAATCCCCCGACCACCGCAAAAGCTCCGGGGGCCGTGAGCGGTACCGCCAGGGCCCGGATGATGGAGATGAAAAGGTATATGACCGCTATCAACACAAGAGTTGCCGCCACCAGGCCGAGCGCGGCGATCTTGAGCCCCCGGCTGATGCGATCAACGGTCATTTCGCGCACCTTCGTGGAGGTGCTCTCGAGGAAATCGGCGAACTTAATAGCGAATTCGTCCATGCAGTAGAGGTTAGCTGGGCTGGACGGCGGCCACGCCGGTAGGCGGGTTACGGTTCGTCGGTGGCTTCAGCCAGGGTCTCACAAGAAGGTACTGCATAGGCAGACGCAAAACGCGCGCTCTCTGACGAATACACGAGTACAAAGGCTGGCTCTCCGTCGAAGGTCACTTCTGCGGCCACCTCTGTCAGTTCCGGATCGGGAGCGACGTCCGGACAGAGTACGGTGAACGATTCGAAGGCCACGTCGAATTGCTCGGCCATTTCGACGGGCACATCACCTGCCAGCAGAGTTTCCAGATTCTCAGGCAGTAGGGCGACCGAGCGATAGAACATCGAATCATCGCTTCCGTCGGCAGCCATTTCCTCGGTTCCGACTGCATCATCCGCCGAAGCCGGAACGGTTTCCTCGGTGGATGAGACGTCTAGGTCCTGAAGCAACCCTTCGCCGACCATCGGGGCCTCTGCTGTATCGGCCGCGGAACCCTCGTCTCCCAACGGAGAACTGATTTCATTGAAGGTCTCTGCAGTGTCACCGCCAAGCTGACCGAGCATTGCCACAGAAGCCAACCCGACCACTGCGAAGCCCGCAGCCACTGCCGCTATTCGCGGTGCATAGCGCCTGTACCAACCTGGAGCCCGTGCAGGCATGGTTGCGGCAGCGAGGGATCGGTGCAGAGAGGCTCGCTCCAAGTCGGTCATGACGGCCGGGGGAGCGCTGCGCAACACCTCCAGGATCTCGGTCTGCAGGCGGAACTCCTCAGCGCAGGCCTCACAGTCGGCCACCGCGCGCTCGGCCAGCACCGCTTCCTCAGGAGAAGCGGTGCCGTCGGCGGTCGCGGCGATCAGGTCGAACTGGTGCTCATGCATCTCGATCATTCCTTGGACGTCGCGCCAGGTCAGATTGGTTCCGCAAGATGTCCGCCAGCAATCGGCGACCGCGAAAGATCCTCGACTTCACGGTTCCCGGCGGGATCTCCAACACCGTGGCGATGTCCGAAATAGCGAGGTCCTCCAAGTCGGAGAGAATCACGGCGGCGCGAAATTCCTCGGGAACCTGCGCTAATGCCTGCTCGAGGTCGGGGCGAAGCTCAACGGAGGTGAAACCGACCTGAGCTGTCTCGTCGGAAGGATCGTGGTAGTCGGGGAGGGAATCCGCGCGGCGGCGCTTCTCCTTCCGGAGTTGGTCGTAACAAGTGTTCATCGCCACCCGGTACAACCAGGTTGAAAAAGCGGCCTTGCCGGTGAAACGATCCGCCTTGCGGAAGAGCGTCAGAAAAGTCTCCTGCGTGGCATCCAGAGCAGATTCCCTATTTCCCATGACCCTGAGGCAGATAGAGAACACTCGATCCTCGTGGGCACGTATCAGGTCGTCGAAGGCAGAGCGATCGCCTCCGACGAACCTTTGAACCAGCAGCAGGTCTTCGCCGGAGCGTGCCGTCATGAGCGGAATCGTACTTCGCCGATTCGTCCGACAAAGCCACCCTCCTGATCGGCCGGCAGGTCGGTCAGCCATATCAACCAGAACCCGTCTGTGCGCGGGGGCAGTTGAACCTCTCCGCGCCCATCCCTGATTGATCCGCCGGCTACCGGCTCCCATTCGGACACGGAGGAGGCACGAACTTGAGCCCAGAACAGGCGGTATGAGATACCGTTCGAGGAACCCAGCAACTCCACCGCGGCCGGAGTCCCACTGAGCTCAACGGTGAACCCGACGCCGCTCTTGATGAGGGGCAAGGGATCGTCGTAGCGCTCGGTGTTCCAAGTAGTCGTGATCGAGCCGTCCGTCAGGTGGGGCAGTTCGCGATCGTGTTCTGCTCCGTCCCCTTCAGGGTCAAAGACCTCGACACTCACAATCGATGAGGCCCCGATCGGGCCGCCGGGAGCGTCGGCAATCGTGGTGGAGGTCGACGAGGCGGTGGTAACGGTCGGACCAGGGGTTACCGGGAACAACAGAGGGTCCTGATTCTCAGTGTTGAGCGAACGGCCGACGATGAAGAGAATGATTGCTACAGCCAGGAGAATCGAGGCCGGCAGCACCCATCGCCACGAGAAAGGCCTTGCCGCGGACGGGGCAGGCACGATCGAACTGGGAGCGGCGCGCAAGAGTTCAGCAAAACCAGCCGCGTCGAGTTCCCCGGAGATCGCACGGACGAGCACGCGGTCGACGCCGGGGGAGAGGCCGTCCACCACCTGTGAGGGCGCAACGTCCTGAGTGACGCCACCCGTCACCGCTGTGGCCAAGGTCTCGGCAAGGTCGCGCACATCCTTGCGGGCTGTGGTGCCTTCGGCGTGGCTCCCGAAAGCGGCGAGCTTGGCCGGGTGGGCGAGAGAGAAAAAGATGGCATCTTGACCGATTGCCCCATGCAGCACACCGCTCTCGTGAAGAGCGGCCAGAGCCTCGGCCAGTCCGGCCGCGTTGGGGAGAAACTCGGCCACAGGGAGGGTGTCCCCGGCTTCGAGGCGATGCTTCAACGTCAGTCCACCAGCCCACTCGGAGACCGAATACGCCCCGTTGGGCAACGCATCAGCAGCGAATATCGAAGCAACGTGTGTGTGAGTGACGCCGGCCGCTCCCCTCACGAGTTCGAGGAAGTCGCCTCTCCGCTCTGCTGTGGTCTCCGGACCCAGAATCCTGATGAGAACCGGGCGATCGAGGGAGGTATCCGTCGCCAGCCACTCCTCCACGTCGCCGTCCCGGCCGAGGCGAACCTCGAACTGGTAGCGGTCGGGTAGTCGTGGCGGCACTAGGACCCCTCAGTGAGTGTCAACGGCATGCGGTCCAGCGAGCATTTCATCAATCGGTCGAGTAGGCGATGCCGATTGTGCCCGGCCCCGTGTGAGTTCCGACCACTGCGCCGAGCAGGGTCGTTATAACTTCGGAGGTGAGATGCTCCTGCAGGGAACTACTGAACCTTGTCGCATCCGGGGCAGCCCCATGAAAGACGGCGACCGAACGTATACGCGGCCCGAGTGCTGCGACTCGATCCTCGAGCGCGGCGAGCGCTTTGGACCGCGTTCTCACCCTACCGAATGGAGTCACTACACCATTCTCGAGGGTGACGATTGGCTTGATGTTGAGGAGACTCCCGAAGAAGGCTTGAGCACTGCCGATCCGCCCTCCTCTCTTCAGGTACTCCAGAG
>JBLYYS010000180.1:0-8010 GCA_048550235.1 Acidimicrobiia bacterium
TCGGGCTCTTCGCTCTCTATCAAGCGACCGGTGAGACCAAGTGGTATATCGAGGCGGAGCGCCTGACCCGGGCAATGCTCGACCTGTTCGTCCACGACGGACGCATCTACTCGACGGGTGCGGACGCCGAGGAATTAATCACCCGACCGGTGGATCAAATGGACAACCCGGTTCCATCCGGGTCATCGCTGGCCGTAGAGGCGCTCGTCATGCTGGCTCTGTACACGGGCGAGGGTGCTCTCCTGGAAGCGGCAGAGGAAGTTATCCGCGGGAGCGCAGTTCTGGTTGAGCAATATCCCAGTGCGGTGGGGCACCTGCTCTCCGTGCTCTCCTCCTTGAACCGTGGCTACCGGGAAGTGGCCACTGTCGGACCCAACGCGCTGGAGCTTGGACGGGTCGTGTGGGAGCAGTTCAACCCAGCGGTAGTCCTGGCCCAAGACCCGCACGGGAATGCGGCGAACACAATCCCCTTGCTGGCCGACCGGTACGTCGAAGGACAGACCCTCGCCTACGTCTGCGAGGGCTTCGTATGCCAACGCCCGGTCACCACCACCACAGAGCTCCGCGCCCAGCTGCGCTGAATCTCGATGGGCAGTCACCCTCTGGCTGGGTCAGGCTGGAGTTCTGTCCAACTCGAGAGAGGAGGCGCCGAAGAACACCAACGCCAACCACAGGAGATCGGCGAGGGTGAGGTGGGTCAACTGCAGCCACACGGGCGTCCCGAGCACGATGTTGGCCATTCCGACGAAGAACTGCACTGCCACCATTCCGATGATGATCATCGCCAGGCGTTGAGTGACCCGCTTGTCGGCATCAACACCGAATGTCCAAGCCACCCAACCCGTGAAAGCTCCCAGCGCAACAGCAACGACCGGGTGAATCACCCGTAGGCGGGTGAGAAAGTGCTCTGCATCGCCGACGGCCTCGGACAACCCATCTGCGATCGATTCGGACGGAAACAGAGTGTCGGCAAGCGCGGTCACTCCGCCGGTTGCCGAGATCACCATGACGCCCAGCAATGCGAAACCCAAATAACCGGCCAGGTCGCGACGGACGGCAATACGGACCGGCCCCCGGTCTGACGCCCACCAGGCAAGCATGGCGAGCGAACCGAGCAGGACAAAAGTGTTGACGAGATGAACCGGAACCATCACGGTGCGAGCCGCCGACGCGTCGTCTGCCACCCATTCGGCCAGAACCAGCACCGCTCCCACCAGCGACTCAGAGATGATGAAGATCCCGGACAACCAGGCCGCCGTTCTGATCTGATGGCCTTTGGCGAACGTTCGCAACACCCAGATCGCCAGCACCGCCACCATCACAGCGGCAATGCCGCTGGTAACCCGATGCGTGAACTCGACCACCCGGGCACTGTCAAACTCGGCGGGAATGATCTGTCCATCGCAAGTGGGCCATGATGGTCCACAACCTGCTCCCGAACCGGTCGCTCGCACGTAGGCGCCGTACACGACGACGGCGACGTTCACTACGAGAGTCGCCCAGGCGAACTTGGCCAATCGAGACATGGTGCCGACAGCGTAGCTGTCGGCAGGCATCAGCCATGAGCTGTTGGCCGTATGCCTTGAGCCGTTGGTCTTGTTACTACCTACTACCTACGTGGATAGCTAAACACCCCGGATTCGGCTGCCGATACCTCTCTTGTGACCGACTGGAAGAACCTCTGGCGTCCGCTCAGCGCGGCCGCAGCCATCATCGTGATGGCTTACTTCGTGTATGTACGCGAAACCAGAGTGCCGTTGCTCGGCTACGTCGATCTGGGCTTCCACGAACTCGGCCACTTGATCGGGTACATCTTCCCGATCTCTGAGACGCTGACCGCTGCACTCGGCACGATTACCCAGATAGCCGTGCCACTTGGACTGGCTGTCTACTTCCTCTGGTGGCGTAGCGACCACATGGCTGGTGGCCTGATGCTTGCCTGGGTAGGCACATCGGCATGGGATGCCAGCGTCTACATCGCGGATGCTCCCTACGAGCGCCTTCAACTCATCGGCGGCGACCACGATTGGGCATTCCTGCTCGGCCCGACGGAGTTCAACAACTACGCCATCGCCGACGACCTGGCGGCGTTCGTCAAGTTCATGGGTGCTATCTCCTTGACAGCGGGCCTGATCGTCTGCTTCTCGATTCCTGTTCGGACCTGGTTGGCCGAACGACACTCCGAGCAACGGATGGATCGACTGTCCGATCTCCCCATCAGAGAGGTGAAGTGGCGTGGCGAAGGCCCAGAGGGCCAAACCGGCAATAAACTGCCCGGGTGATTCACAAAGATGCTACTGCCGCCATAGGCAACACCCCGCTGGTTCAACTCTCTCGGATCCATCCCCCCGGCAACCTGGTCGCCAAAGTCGAGCACATGAATCCGGGCGGATCTGTCAAGGAACGGATCGCCGTCAACCTGATCGACAGGGCAGAGGAGCAGGGTCAATTACAACCCGGAGGCACGATCGTTGAACCCACCTCTGGCAACACCGGGGTCGGCCTGGCAATCGTCGGCGCAGTCCGCGGATATCGAGTCATCTGCACCGTTCCCGACAAGGTCTCCAAGGAGAAGCAAGACCTGCTCCGTGCCTACGGTGCGGAGGTCATCGAAACTCCTACCGAGCTTCGCCCCGGCGACCCGGACTCCTACTACGGAGTCGCCCGTCAACTGGCGGAAGAGATCCCTGGTGCATACTCACCGGACCAGTACTCCAACCCGGCCAATCCAGATGCCCACTACTCGACAACGGGACCGGAGATCTGGGAAGCCACCGAGGGAAGGATCGGAGCATTCGTCACAGGTGTCGGGACCGGCGGGACTATCACGGGAGTGGGCCGGTTCCTCAAGGAGATGAATCCGGACATCCTCGTCGTTGGAGTCGATCCCGAGGGTTCGATATTCACTGCCGCGTCCGAAGAGCAGGTTCATCAATACCAAGTTGAGGGAGTGGGAGAGGATTTCTGGCCCGATACACTCGATCGGACCGTCGTCGACGACTATGTGATGATCACCGATGCTGAATCGTTCTCGATGACCCGGCGTCTAGCCCGTGAGGAAGGGCTCCTCGTCGGCGGCTCGAGCGGTATGGCGGCATACGGAGCACTGCAGATAGCCCTCACCCACCCGAAACGGATGATTGTGGTGATTCTGCCCGATTCCGGCCGCGGCTATCTATCGAAGGTCTTCAACGATGAATGGATGCGAACCAACGGATACGAGGTTGACTGATGCGGTTTGAGACCGACGCAATCCATGCCGGGCAGGAACCCGACCCTACGACCGGAGCGGTTGTGGTTCCAATCTACGCGACCTCGACCTACGCCCAGGATGCACCCGGAGAGCATCGCGGTTTCGAGTACTCGCGCACCGGCAATCCCACCCGCAGAGCCCTCGAGATCGCGCTGGCATCCCTCGAGGGGGTTGCCGCCGGCGATCCGGGAGGCGCAGTGGCCACAGCTTCAGGAATGGGCGCAACTTCGCTGATCGGGTACCTCCTCAAGCCCGGTGATCATGTTCTGCTGCCCAACGACGCCTACGGCGGCACCTTCCGGTTCTTTGCCAGGGTTCTCTCTGAGCAAGGTGTCGAATGGTCGGCGGTGGACATGACAGATCCCAGACTCGTGCGAACGGCCATGCGGCCTTCCACTCGCATCATCTGGGCTGAGACCCCGACCAATCCAATGCTGCGACTCGTCGACATCGAGGCGGTGGCAGAGATCTCTCGCGAGAGCAAGACCCTCTTCGTAGTCGACAACACCTTCGCCACTCCGTTTCTGCAGCGGCCGCTGGACCTCGGTGCCGATGTAGTACTCCACTCCACGACCAAATACCTCGGTGGACATTCTGATGTCGTCGGTGGAGCTCTGGTCACACGGAACCCCGAGTTGTTTGAACGATTCGAATTCCTCATCAACGCCGCAGGACCGATCGCCGGACCATTCGACTCATGGCTGGTTCTGCGCGGGTTGAAGACACTCGCCGTCCGCATGGAGCGCCACTCGGAGAACGCACGACGAATCGCCGGCTTCTTGGAATCGCATGCCGGAGTAATCGAGGTTCGATATCCGGGACTCGATTCCCACCCGCAGCGTGAGCTTGCCGCCCGTCAGATGCTGACAGGAGGGGGCATGATCTCCTTCCGACCTCGCGGAGGACCGGACAACGCTCGACAGATCAGTCAGGCCACACGGTTGTTCTTCCTCGCAGAAAGCCTCGGCGGGGTCGAGTCTCTCATCGAGGTTCCTGCCTCCATGACACATGTTTCCGTCGATGGCACCGCGCTGGAGGTACCTCCCGACCTCATACGCCTGTCGGTGGGAATCGAACACGTCGACGACCTGCTGGAAGACCTGGACCAGGCACTGAGCTCTGGCTAACGGCTGATGGCTAATGGCACCACACGGTTGGGTCGTAGGTAGTAGGTAATAGGTAGTACGGCCACATGGCTTATGGCCTATGTCTCATGACCCACGTGACCGCTCACTACCTCTTGCTGGTAGCTGATCGCTAAAAGCTGACAGCTCAAAAAGTCCTGGCCTTAATCAGCCTGGTATGGCAGCATCTCTTCTACCAGAGAAAGGAGGTGGTCCGCATTGAGTGAAAGTTTCTGTAGGACTCTGGAGGTGGCCGGGCGCTAAGCGGCCATCGGTGCCGCTTGCGGCGGGAGAACCATCTCGCCTCCGGTAGCGACACCACCCCGGACCACCGGGACAGAGAGATCCGCGTGCTGGTCCTCACGCGGCGAATGAAGTATCTCTCGTCTTAACCTTGAAGCGGGCTCCTCCGGGAGCCCGCTTCGAATTCTGTTCGTCGGCGATTCGAGAGCACCCGAGGCCCACTGCAATACTCTCCCGGTGTTCACCCCTGTTGAGATCATCATTGCGCTCGTGGTCTCGACTATCGGGGCTGCCTTGCAGGGTGTCGTCGGATTCGGCTTCGGCGTCTTGTCGGTTCCAATTCTGACGATTCTCGACCCGGCATTCACTCCTGTCCCTCAACTGATCCTGGCTCTGCCGCTCACGATCTCGATAGCCCTGCGCGACCGCCGCCATCTCGATCTGAGCGGCGCCGCCTGGGTCATCGCCGGACGATTCCCCGGCGCACTGATCGGTGCGCTCCTCCTTGGGGCGCTCGCCAGTCGAACTCTCGATGCGGTGATCGCCTTCATAGTTCTCGGAGCGACGCTCGTGATCTCCTCGGGTTGGTCCATCCGCCGAACGGCGGCAACCGAGTTCCTGGCGGGCGTGAGCTCAGGTATCACCGGGACCGTGTCGGCTATCGGCGGGCCTCCTGTTGCCCTCATATACCACGACAGCCCGGGAGCCACTATCCGGTCAACTCTCAGCACCATCTTCATTATCGGATTGACCATAAATCTCGTGACTCTTGCGGCGCTGGGAGAGATCCATACCGACGACCTCAGAGCTGCGGGGATACTGCTGCCCGGCATGTTGGTCGGTGTGACTCTTAGTGGGTTCCTCGCAAAGCGGTTCGACGACCAGGTACTACGCCGTGTGGTCCTGGTTACCGCCGGAATGGCTGCCGTCGGCCTGGCATTCAAAGTGCTCCTGGCGGGGTAACGCAGCCAACCCAGATGGCCAATCGGCCGGAAGCTCTCAGTAGATCAGGCTGAAGGCGTCCCGGGCCTCACCAACAGCCCACAACAGCACAATGATCATGAAGACCAGAAGCGCGGCGGTCATGATCGTTCGGAGTCGGTAGGTTCGAATCTCAGTGGGGTCGTCGAGGTAAGACGGCACTCTGGGTCGACTGGATACCGCGCTCGTCGAGCGAAGCGCGTCGGCGAGATCGCCAAGTCGGAACCGCCGATCGGAGGTCGCCCTACCGGGCGGTGAGAAGATGTCTTCGGATACGACCGTCTCCAACTCGGGCGGAGCAACCGGCGTAGGCAGTTCGACCGGCTCTACCTCGGTCGCGCGTGCGGTCTCGGCAGGTTCGACGGTCTCGACGGCATCGAGGGTTTCGGGTTCAGAGACACTCTCAAGAATGCTGGCGCCCTCGTCCAGAGCAGGCTCGGGATCGGGTGCCGGTGCCGCCACACTCGACGGTGTCGATGCAGGTTCATCAGCCGTCTGAAGTGGGGCTGCCTCCGTCCACATCGCCAGTTGCACCTGGTCTTCCGACAGGCCCAGCACCGCCGCCAAAGCCGACAGGCTCGCCTCGTCCGCGGGGCGGCTTCGGTCACGCTCCCAACTCCTGACGGTGGAGGGAGACTTGCCAACGAGTTCCGCGAGGCGCGCCTGGGTAAGCCCCAGCGCGGCGCGCTGCTGACGGATCAAGTCACCGAGGGACATCTGGTCTGGCATGGACGACTCCAGAATACAGGGGTTCCGGACCACCGCGACTCACCTCTGGAAACCGCTACCCTCCACGTCGGAGGCGACCGAGCGCCTGGTGGGCTCCACGGTCTTCAAAACCGTTGAGGCGGTGAAAGCCGCCTGGCGGGTTCGATTCCCGTCCGCCTCCGCCAAACCCTGCTACGCAGGGGCGCCTACCGCCATCACCGCCCTCAGGGGCGGGATGCGGTAGCACTCCTACGGTGGGTAGCGGCTATTCAGGCCAGGGGCGCTCCATGGCGAAGCGTTGGCCTGCGCCTGATGTGTTCGTTTTGCGGATCGAACGCCCAGTCCCAAAAAGCCGCCTGTGCCCTGGTGGCCGGTCGGTCGGTGTCGCGGGCCATGTACAACGTCTTCTCCAACTCGAGCCCTTCGACCTCAACCACCGCCAGCTTGCCCGTCTCAACTGCCTCGAGTGCGACCATGGCAGAGACGAAGGCGATGCCGATTCCTTCCTGCACGGCCATTCGAATGGCTTCCGCATTCCCAAGTGTCATGATCGTGTTCAGATGGTCGAGGCTCAGGTTGTGCCACTCGAGACCCTGCCGAACTGCATCAAGCGTGCCCGATGTGGATTCGCGGATGATGAATTGTTCCTCGGCGAGATCCTCAGGGAGGATCGGCTTTCGGGCCTTCGCCCATCGATGATCCGGCGGTACAACCAGGACGATGGTGTCGGTGAGGAAGGGCCGGTACTCGACATCCTTGAACGGCATTCGAAGGCTGGTCAATGCGATGTGGGCATCGCCCCTCCGCAATGTGTCGAGCGCGGCCTCACGTTGTGTGACCTGACAGACCACCTCGACCTGCGGATGCCGAGCCATCAGTCCCGACAGCAGCGGAGGCAGTATGTACTTGCCGGCTGTAGTAGAGCAGGCCAGCCGAAGGAGACCCACGACTTCCCCCTGCAGAGAAGCCATTGTTTCCTCGATCCCAATGACCCGCTCAATCGTCTCCCTTGCCATCGGGATGAGCGCTTGACCTGCTTCAGAAAGGGAGATGTGACGTCCCGATCGCTGGAAGAGCTCTAGACCGAGCCGATCCTCCAGAGCTTTGATCTGCATGCTGATGGCAGGTTGTGACACGCCCAGGCGCCGTCCTGCCTCTGAGAAGTTCTCGGTGTCGGCTGCCGCTAGAAAAACCTGCAGCTCATTGGTGGTCAACATAACCCCATCCTATCTAAAACCGACTCCAGCATCTACTTATGGAAACCCATAATCATTTTATATAAGCAAGTAGAGGGGATGGACTTGCTTCTAATCAGCATACTGGATAGATTAAGTGCAGACTTTCACAAGTCGGGTGACGACCACGAAATGCCTATAACGGGGAGCGTTAAATGAAGGCATCAAAGGCCATCAGAAGAACAGGCGCACTGGTACTCGCATTCAGCATGTTGCTGACTCTGGGCGTCTCTGTGTCTGCGCAAGAAAGCGAAGGGATGGACCACTCTGCGTTCGGACCGCTGGAAGGCCCGTTCGAAACCGGACCGGATGTGACGGCAGCATGTCTGACCTGTCACGCCGGCGTCGGTGAGGATTTCATGGAGACGGTCCACTGGACGTGGGAATACGAGAGCGCCACTACCGGCGAGACCTACGGCAAGTACCAGGTGCTCAACAACTACTGCGTGAACGTGCGGACCAACGA
>JBLYYS010000181.1:0-6310 GCA_048550235.1 Acidimicrobiia bacterium
CTCGCGCCCTCGAACTGTCTGCCAGTCGGGCATGGCGTTCGATGAGGGTCTTCAGTCTCCATACGTCGTAGCGGGTGGGATCGGCCAGCAGTTCTTCGGGAGACGGGTTGTCGCCCACGCCGGGCGGCGCAGACGAATTCGGGTCAATCCGCTCGAGTTCGACCATCGAAAGGTTGCATCGTTGTTCGAAGTCCCCGATGTCGTCTATGACGTAGGCGATTCCGCCGCTCATTCCCGCCGCGAAGTTGCGGCCGGCCTTGCCGAGGAGGACCACACACCCACCGGTCATGTACTCACAGCCGTGGTCGCCGGCCGCCTCGGCTACTGCGATTGCTCCTGAGTTCCGAACCGCGAACCTCTCGCCCGCTCCTCCGTTGAAGTAGCACTCTCCGGCGACAGCCCCATACAGCACCGTGTTGCCGATGATCACGTTCTCCCGCGGAACGATCGGCCCGTACGGAGGTGCCTGGATGATGATCTTTCCGCCGGACAGGCCTTTCCCGACGTAATCGTTGGCGTCGCCCTCGAGTTCGAGAGTGATTCCGCGCGCCAACCAGGCTCCAAAACTCTGTCCTGCGGTCCCTTGCAGCCTGATGAAGATCGTGTCGTCGGGTAATCCTGCGTGGCCATATCTCCGTGCCACCTCTCCCGAGAGCATCGTTCCGACCGCCCGGTTGGCGTTGGAGATTGGCGACTGAATCCTGACCATATCTCCGTGTTTCAACGCCGGTAGCGCTTCCTCGATCAACTCGTTGTCGAGCGCTTGGCCGAGCCGGTGGTCCTGTGCCTCCGTGTTGCTGACCGAGACACCGGGACCGGCCGCCGGTGCCTGCAGCAGCCGGGAGAAATCGAGACCACGTGCCTTCCAGTGGTCGATGGCCTCACGAACGTTGAGCCGATCACTGCGACCGATCATTTCCTTGTATGTCCTGAAGCCGAGTCGGGCCATGTGACGGCGCGTCTCCTCAGCGATGAACATGAAGAAGTTGACGACGTGTTCCGGCTGTCCCGGGAAGCGTTTCCGGAGTTCCGGATCCTGAGTCGCCACTCCAACCGGACAGGTATTGAGGTGGCACTTCCGCATCATGATGCAACCCTCCGAGATGAGGGCTGCGGTGCCGAACCCGACCTCGTCGGCACCAAGCAAGGCAGCGACAACGACATCACGGCCGGTTCGCATGCCTCCGTCTGTTTGGACCGCGATCCGGCCCCGCAGCCCGTTGGCAACCAGAGTCTGATGGGTTTCCGCCAGACCGGGTTCCCAGTGGGAGCCTGCGTCCATGATCGATGTCAAGGGACTGGCGCCGGTCCCCCCGTCGTTGCCAGAAATCAAAACATGATCGGCATGCGCTTTGGCCACACCGGCCGCGATGGTGCCTACCCCCACTTCGGAAACCAGCTTGACGCTGATTCTGGCCCGTGGGTTGACATTCTTCAGGTCGTAGATGAGTTGTTTGAGGTCCTCGATCGAGTAGATGTCATGGTGCGGAGGAGGAGAGATCAACCCCACGCCCGGTGTGGAGAACCTGACCCGAGCAATCCAGTGGTTGACCTTGTGCCCGGGCAGCTGGCCGCCCTCACCCGGCTTGGCTCCCTGTGCCATCTTGATCTGGATATCGTCGGCGTTGACCAGGTACTCGGCAGTGACTCCGAACCGTCCGGACGCCACCTGCTTCACAGCCGATCGCGCCGAGTCTCCGTTCTCATCTATCACATACCGGGACGCTTCCTCGCCACCCTCCCCCGTGTTCGACTTGGCGCCGAGCCGGTTCATCGCTACCGCCAGATTCGTGTGGGCTTCCCAAGAGATGGATCCGAAAGACATCGCGCCAGTAGCAAACCGCTTGACGATTTCGGTGGCCGGCTCCACCTCGTCAAGAGGAATCGGACCGGCGCTGGTGTCGAACTCGAATAGGCCCCGCAGGTTCTTCAGCTTGACCGATTGATCATCGACAACCCGCGTGTACTGCTGGAACTTCTCGAAGCTGCCTTCTCGAACGGCGTGCTGCAAACCGGAGACGGCTTCCGGCGTCCATACGTGGGTCTCACCGCGCAGACGAAAGGCATGGTCGCCTCCGTCTTCGTGAAGCCCATCTCCGTCGAACGGGTTCCGGTAGGCAGCGAGGTGGCGTCTCACAGTTTCAATGGAGACCTCAGGTAGTCCAATGCCGCCGATCAATGAGTGGGTGCCGGTGAAATACCTATCGACGAACTCGGGCTCCAACCCAATGGCGTCGAATATCTGCGCACCGCAGTAGGACTGAAAGGTCGAGATTCCCATCTTCGACATGACCTTCAGCATCCCCTTGGTGATGGCCTGGACATACCGTTGGTGTGCCTCTCGAACGGTGAGTCCGTGCGGCAACTCATCGACCAGGGCTGTGATGCTGTCAAATGCCAGGTAGGGGTTGATGGCTTCTGCTCCGTAGCCGCTCAGCAGGCAGAAGTCGTGGACCTTGCGAGCCTCGGCTGTTTCGACCACAAGGCCAACTTCCGTACGAAGACCCTCGCGAATGAGATGGTGATGGACCGCCGATGTCGCCAACAGAGCCGGTATCGCCACCCTGGCGGCGTCCATACATCGATCGGAAAGAATCAGGATGTTGTATCCATCGCGAACCCCCTCGGTGGCGCGACGGCACAAGCGCTCGATTGCCTCCTGCATGCCACCGGCACCAACGTCCGCCGGGTAGCAGATACTCAATCGCTGCGTCCGAAATGCGTCATCAACGTGGTTCTCGATCCGCCGAATGCGCTCCAGGTCGACGTTGGTGAGAATGGGCTGATCGACCTCGAGGCGCGTGTGCGAACCACCAGTGTTGAGATCGAGCAGATTCGGCCGTGGCCCAATCAGTGACACCAGCGACATCACAGTCGCTTCACGGATCGGATCGATCGGCGGGTTGGTCACCTGGGCGAAGTTCTGTTTGAAGTAGTCGAACAGGAGCTTTGGTCGATCGGATAACACGGCCGGAGGGGTATCTCGGCCCATCGATCCGATCGGATCTTGCCCGGTGGTTGCCATCGGCTTCAGGTAGAAGTCGAAGTCCTCTTTGGTATAGCCGAAGGCTTTCTGCGCCTGATAGAGGGTCCGAGCGTCGGGCTTCATCGAGCCGACCTCGTGAGGGAGTTCTCGCAGGCGGATCTGGGTCTCGTCCAACCAGCGTCGATACGGCTTGGCATCCGCCAGGTCGGACTTGAGTTCGGCATCGTCGATGATTCGGCCCTGCTCGAGGTCGATGAGCAGCATCTTCCCGGGTTGTAGGCGCCACTTCTTGACGATCTTCTCCTCGGGGAACTCCAGTACACCCATTTCCGACGCCATCACCACCAGATCGTCGTCGGTGATGAAGTAGCGGGCAGGACGGAGGCCGTTCCGATCCAGGGTCGCTCCGATCTGCTTGCCGTCGGTGAAGGCAACCGCGGCCGGGCCGTCCCAAGGCTCCATGACGGCCGCGTGGTATTCGTAGAAGTCTCGCCGGGCAGGATCCATCAGCGGGTTGTCCGCCCACGCCTCGGGGATCATCAACATCATGGCGTGCCCCAGCGAGTATCCGCCGGCTAGCAACAACTCCAACGCGTTGTCGAAGGTGGCCGAATCGGAGTCGTTGTCCCCGATGAGCGGCCACAGCTTCTCGAGGTCGTCACCGAGAATCTCCGACGACATGTTGCGCCGGCGAGCCCGCATCCAGTTGACGTTGCCCCGCAATGTGTTGATTTCGCCGTTGTGGCAGAGGTAGCGAAATGGTTGAGCAAGCGCCCAACTCGGGAACGTATTGGTCGAGAAACGCTGGTGAATGAGGGCAAGAGCCGACTCCATTCGCGTATCCGCCAGGTCGCGGTAGTAGACCGCCAGGTTCTCGGCGAGCACCATCCCTTTGTAGGTGATTGTCCGCCCCGATAGGGAGGGGATGTAGTACTCGCCGTTGTCAACTGCGTCGGGGGTCTTTCCCTGAATCAGGTGGTGAGCTTGTTTGCGGACGACGAACAGCTTTCGTTCGAACGAGTCCGCCTCGGTGATTCGGTCTCCCCATCCGACGAAGAACTGACGAATGACCGGTTCAATGGGCTTGACGCTCTCGCCGAGGCAGGATGGATCGACAGGAACGTCGCGCCAGCCGAGGAGGGTCAGGCCTTCCTCAGCGATGACTTCGCCTATCGCCGCCTCAGCCAGGACACGGCCAGCCTGATCGCGGGGAAGGAATACCATCCCAACGCCGTATTCGCCGGACGGGGGCAAGTCGATTCCGAGACCCCCGGCTTCAGCGCGGAAGAAACCATCCGAGATCTGCACCAGCATTCCGGCACCGTCACCGGCTAGAGGGTCGGCACCAACGGCACCGCGGTGGGTCAGATTGGTGAGAACCGTTAGGCCTTGCTCAATGATCTGGTGGCTGGCCCGGCCTTTGATATCGGCAACGAACCCGATTCCGCACGAGTCGTGATCGAGCGCGGGATCGTAGAGACCAGGAATGCCCGCTTCGCCTCGTATCACCATGTCAACCTCGCCGTCTGAGGACCGGAGAACTAGTTGGGAACGAGCGTGACTGCTCCCTCTGGTTGCTGCCGGAAATCAGATCGTACTGTTGGTTGACCTCGATGGAGAAACCGCGCGTCGGGGCGGCTCAGGCTGCTCCCCCGCCTGGCCGGCGGAAGTGCCGGACTCATATCTGACCTGTCTACATCTCGTGCAGCCCGGCAAAGAAGATCTCTTCGAGGTTGTCCAGACTGCCGCGCAGATCGCGTTCGAGCGCCCGAGGCAACATCATCTTGTCGATGACCTTCCCGAAGAAGGTAGTCAGATCGTCCTCCTTGGTCTCGAGAATGGCCTTGGCGATGAACGCCGTTTCCCCGGCGGTGCCGTAGTGCCACTCCTGATGGACGCGGGGCAAACCCGGAACATCGGTATGGAATCGCACGAACTCTCCATCGATCTTCTCATCGAGCGTCGCTACACCTTCGATACGGCGCCCAAGAAGGCGATAGGAGAACTTCACACTGTCGCCGGGGAAGACCCATTGCGCCATGGCGGGGTCGAGAATCTCAGTCATCCCGACGTACCAGTCGGGCCACGTCCTGTAGTCATCGATGTAATCGAAGCCGGCTTTCAGGGGCACGGAGAACGTCTTGGCTATCTCTGTCCGCATGTTTCACCCCCTTCCCGGGAGGTGATTCGACGACGGCAGGCGACGCCGCTCCCGTGGTTCGACCATACGACGAACGGTTGGCTCTGGCTAGAGAGCAAAACCTGGGTTGTCCTGTCAGACGGGTAATGCAAGTCGGGCGACGGCAGAGTCGTGCAGACTCCCCAAATAGAGGTGGTCGCCATGGGCCAGCGCAGCCGTCGTCACCGCGTACCGTCCATCAGGGTCCTGCAGGTTGTGGATCACGGTTCCGTTCTCATCGATACCGAATACCGCTGCGTACCGTGTGGGTGCCGGCTGCAAGGAATCGGGCAGCATCGCAGTGAGTCGGGCAAGTATTGGGCTTCTCGCCAGGATGTCGACGATCTTGTCACGTGGCCCCGCAAGGGCAACCCAGAAGATCCCGTCCCGCTGGGTGAGGTTGTCGGGAAAACCCGGGAGGTTCTCGATGAGCGTTTCAACCTGGCCCCGACGGACACCGGTCAACCACAACTTGCTCATGCTGTACATCCCTGTCTCGGCATAGACGAGGAACGACTCGTCCTCCGACAGTGCAACGCCGTTGCTGAAGTGGAGCCCGTCGACCAGCAGCTCGAGCTGCCCGCCTGATCGAAGCGCATAGAGCCTCCCCGTGCCGGAGTGCTCGATGAGGTCGAGTTTGTAGTCACCGATGCCGAACCGGCGACTCGACACGGTGAAGTAGATGGTGCCGTCCGAGGCGACGGCGGCGTTGTTGGTGAACTTGAACTCCTCGCCTTCGTAGGAGTTCACCAGCAACTCAGGGGAATCGCCCGACCATCGGAGAAGCCCGCGATGGGCATCGCATATGACAATCCGATCTTCCGCATCGATCTCGACCCCCAGAGGGCGCCCACCCGTATTGAACAGCAGTTCCGGGTCGCCTCCTCCGGGGGAGAACCTCAGGATCGATCCGTCAACGGTGCCGGTGTAGAGGAAGCCACGAGAGTCCACGGCAACGTCTTCCGGTCCTTCGGCTGGAGTCGGCCAGAGCTCGACCGCCGCCAGTCGATCGTTCGCCGCGAACCGCCCTTCGAAAGGTGCTCTAGGTGGTGGATCCCATTTGACAGGAGATATGGAAGGCATTCTGGGAGACTACGCGGAAGGGCCCCGGGGATGTACACCCGGGCCACCACCCCATACCACCC
>JBLYYS010000182.1:0-5649 GCA_048550235.1 Acidimicrobiia bacterium
CCGGTTGCGGCAATGGAAGACCGGTTGCGTGGCCTGTACGGAGTTCAGTTTCACCCCGAAGTGATCCACACGCCGCGCGGCACCGAGTTACTCCGTGCCTTCCTGTACGAGGCGTGCGGGGCACGACCGACATGGACTCACCATTCGATCATCGAACAATCGGTGGATGCCATTCGAGCTCAGGTGGGCAGCGAGAGAGTCATCTGTGGGCTTTCCGGTGGGGTTGACTCCTCAGTGGCGGCAGCGCTCGTTCAGAAAGCCATTGGCAGTCAACTGACCTGCATATTCGTAGACCACGGTTTGCTCCGTGCCGGCGAAGCCGAGCAAGTAGAGGCGACGTTCGGGGACACGTTTCACGTAAACCTGGTTCATGTGAAGGCGGAGGATCGTTTCCTCGAGGCTCTTGCGGGAGTCACCGATCCGGAAGCGAAGCGCATGATCATCGGTGAGACATTCATCCGGGTGTTCGAGGATGTTGCAGCCGAGATGACCGACACCGGATTTCTCGTGCAGGGAACGCTGTATCCCGACATCATCGAGTCGGGCACCAAGGATGCCGCCAAGATCAAGAGCCATCACAACGTCGGCGGACTTCCAGATGACATGCAATTCGAGTTGGTGGAACCGTTGCGGGACCTTTTCAAGGACGAAGTACGGGCGGTCGGCGAGGAACTGGGTCTCCCACCGGAGATCGTCTGGCGGCAACCCTTCCCTGGACCCGGGCTCGCCATCCGGATCATCGGCGACGTGACCCGTGAGAGGCTGGATATCTTGCGTGCCGCCGACGCAATCATCCTCGACGAAGTCCGCCGCGCCGGGCTCTACAACGAGTTGTGGCAATCGTTCGGCGTGCTGCCCGCGATCAAGACGGTCGGCGTACAGGGTGACGGTCGCACCTACGCACATCCGCTGATCATCAGGGCCGTCACAAGCGATGATGCGATGACTGCCGACTGGGCGCGGCTCCCCTATGAGGTTCTCGAGACCATGTCTTCTCGCATAATCAACGAGGTTCCCGAGATCAATCGGGTCGCATATGACATCTCGTCCAAACCCCCGGCCACAATCGAATGGGAATGATCGAGTTCTAGGTTCGGAGTTTGGGGCTCGATCGACCGAGGCCGAACCTAGCGTCTCGGGGCCGGTCGACGATGTCCCATTTCGGGCCGATCTACAGAGCCATTCCCCTAAAGAGGGCCCTGAATGTGGCCGATACGCGTTGAGGACATAAGGCAGAGGTAACCCCGTGGACTGGAGTGACAACGAAGAGCTCCAAGCCATCTTCCGTGAGGAGGTGGCAGATAGAGCTCGTAATCTCGTCGAAGGCGGCAACTCGCTCGGAGATGGTGGTCTCAATGAGGCCGCCCTCAGCGATTTGTCCCGCGATGGGCACACCATCAAGGGCAACGCTCTGGTCATGGGATTCCCGACTCTCGCCGATGCCGGCAAACTGCTCGAGTTCACCTGGAAGGAACTGCGCGATGGCCGACGTCAGGGTGATGCCGAGCTCGGTGGACTACTCGCCCGGCTGGCCTCTCTTCTACTGCCGGCAGTTGATATCGAAGGAAGGGATGAGCCTCGCGAGCTAATCGCGGCGCTCTCCGCACTACGCAGCTATCTCGGAGGGGGCGATCCGCCTCCCGGCGGCGGCGCGAAACAGAAGGATTCGCTACCTCCTGCTTCCCCTGAATCGACGGGAACCGAAGTTGCACCGGTTCGAGACGATACGAAATCAGGACCGTCAGCGGCGGTAGCCCAGCCGAAGCGAGGTGTACCTCGCAGCGGTGGCAGCATCCACGTCACACATGGTCGGCAGTCGGTGGACCTCGGTGGCCTCCTTTCCACGATCGAGGGAAGGATCATCGGCGAAGCCACCAGGGTCGATTCGGCGAAGCTCTATGAACTGATCAATCGATCCGTTGAGGTGAAGCTCGACGTCGAGGCTCTCGCTCAAGGACTGCGCGGTCTGCGAATGGCCGTCGCGGCCGGGCCGGGCGAAGTCGCTGCACTGGCCTCCACTTGGGAGAGTTCGGTGGCGCGTCTCGACCAGACTCTTGATGAGATCCAATCGCAGGCGCTCGATCTGGCGACCGTGCCGCTCCGCGAAGTCACCGACACATTTCCGCAACTCGCCAACTACCTCGGACGACGCACAGGAAAGGAACTGCGTTTCGAGTTGGTAGGGGACGACGTGGAAGTGGATCGGCAGATCGTCGATGCCCTGCGCGAACCGCTGCGCCATTTACTCGTCAATGCCATAGACCACGGGATCGAGCTTCCTCGTGAGCGCCTCGATGCCGGCAAGTCGTCCACCGCTACGGTGTCGATCCGCTCCACTGTCAAGGACCACAAGCTCGTAGTCACAGTCGAGGACGATGGGCGCGGGGTCGATTGGGATCGTGTCCGCGAGGTTGCAGAGGAGCAAGCTGAATCCACCCTGACTGGAGCCGACCTGGGACGGGTTCTGTTCGCTCCGGGCTTCTCGACGGTTGCCGACAGGACTGACCTGAGCGGCGACGGCGTCGGCCTTTCCTCAGCCTCCGACGTGGCCGGGGAGATGAACGGTGGTCTGCGGCTCGACACGACACCCGGCGGTGGGACGACCGTGACCTTCACCCTTCCCGCCTCACTTGCTCTTCAAGATGTCCTCCTCGTCAGGTCCGACGGTCACCGCTGGGGAATTCCCCAGGTCGCGATGCTCGCCACTTTCCCGATCAGCGTTGCAGAGATCCATCCTGGGAAGGACAGAATGGAGCTCTGGTACGAAGGGCACGCACTCCCGCTGTCATCCTTCGCATCGGCGATCGGTCTCCCGGAGACCGAAGAGCCGTCCGACATCGTTGTTCTCTCCACCCGTCTCGGGCCGGTGGCTCTCACCGTTCCGCAGGTCGACGGTCGGCGCCAGGTTGCCGTCAAAGGACTAGGCCCCCTGCTCGCCGGTTCACCTCATCTTGCAGGTGCCGCCCTGCTGGGTGGTGGAGAGGTCGTCGTAATAGTTGATCCGGATCAACTAAGCGATCGAGTGCGGTCTATCCCGAGTCCGGTCGAACAACGTCCTCGAGTTCTAGTGGTTGACGATTCCCAGGGTGTCAGACAGTTGGTGGGCGCCGCTCTGTCCGGTCAGGGCTTTGACGTCGTCGTGGCCTCGAATGCAGAAGAAGCCACACAAGAACTCGGCCGAGCCGAGTTCGATGCTCTCGTCGTGGACTATCAGATGCCGGGTTCCGATGGTGTCGAACTGGTTGAGCAGGTCCGTGAAGGCTCGCAATCCATTCCCGTCATCATGGTTTCGGCGGTTGCCACACCGGAGGACCAGGATCGTGCTTGGAAAGCCGGTGTCGACGCCTATCTGGACAAATTCGATCTCCGCAAAGGGGCGTTGGTCGATACGTTGCGGAATCTGCTGCAGATGCGGGGAGTGCCCTTCGAGGAGCGTTCGGCATGAAGGTTCTGATCGCCGACGACAGTCCGGTCATCCGTCATGCGGTCGCTGCTCTTCTGAGCAACGGTGGTATCGAAACCGTCACGGCCGAAAACGGTATCGAGGCCATTCAGAAGTTCTATGCAGAGATGCCGGACCTGGTGCTCATGGACATCCAGATGCCTGGCATGACGGGTTATGTGGCCTGCCGTCTCCTCAAGGAGGATTGGACGGTTGCCAACATCCCGGTCCTCATCCTCACCGCCCACGATTCAGCCGAGGATCGCTACTGGAGCGCCAAGTCGGGTGCAGACGGATACCTGACCAAGGAGACCCTCGGCGACGATCTGCTCGCTGCTATTCGGTCGGCCCACGCCAGTCGGGCACTGTCCCAACTCTCGGGCGAACAGCGAGTTCCGCTGGAATTGACCGAAATGGATGTGCTGAGTCGTGTGACCGAACTGCTCGACCGCAAGCTGTTCGAGACGACGATCGTGAACGACATCGTGACGATGGCGACACGCGCGACCGATCTGCCGTCAACCCTCGACCAGATGTTGTTCATCATCCGCCGGTTCGTCACCTACGACCTCGCCGGCATAGCGCTCGTTGGCGACAGACTGCTGAAACTCCGGGCTGACTCCCCGGTTACACGTTCGGGCATCCTCCACTTTCGGCGTCTGACTGCGGGACACGTTGAGCAGTTGGCCGCGATTCCGCTGAGCCCAGAGGAACTCACAATTTCGATTGCAGATACAGATTCGGTCACGGATGGCGAGGATGACGGTGGTCAATGGCCATCCTTCGCTGCGCTGGCTTTGCGCTCTCACGGTGAGACGGTGGGTGTACTGGCATTGGCTGCCAAGACGCCGGCCCGGTTCCCGCCGGAGGTCCTGAAGACCTTGCGAATGGTCGAGCATCCGATCGCCGCAGTCCTCGATTCAGCTCGGAACCATCAGCGCATCCTGCAACAGGAAGCGCAAGCAAGCCTGTCATCGCTCTATGGGACTATCAACGAGCGCTAACCTGCGCTGATGACTAGTCCTATCGTGTGTTGAGGGAAGGGTCCTCAACTCCCCTAATGTTTCTGCCGTTCCTACCGGTACAGGACAACGCGTTCGTTCCTAGAGGATGGTGAGTCGATGTCGGTGTGGTCGGTTGTGCTGATGGCGGTGGCGGTCGTTGCGACCGCTGTCGCTGTTTACGCCGCACTGGCGGCCCGTCGCAGAGAACTCGCTGCCAAGAACGCCGCCGAACGATCCGAACTGATCAAGAACGAGTTCGTAGCGATGGTCAGTCACGAACTCCGGACGCCCCTCACCTCGATCGCTGGTTTCGCCGCCACTCTCGTTGATAGCTGGGAGGGTTTGCCCCCCGAGGAGATCACCGAATTCCTTGGCATCATCAACAGCCAGTCCTCGGCTCTATCCGAGCTGGTCGAAGACATATTGGTCATTCCTCGAATTGAGACAGGACGATTGGCCCTCGATCTGGTCGACGTGGAGTTGTCTGAACTCGCGCACCGGGTGAACAACTACACCTTCACGCCCGGGGTGGGCAAGGAAGCAGCAGTGGCAATACCGGGTGGCGTGCGAGTTCACGCCGACGCTCGCCGAACCCAGCAGGTCCTCAGGAACCTCTTGGAGAACGCCAAGAAGTTCGGAGGGGACCAGATACTGATTGAAGGAGCGTTTGTCGGAGATCAATACATGGTGGTCGTTTCCGATAACGGCACGGGAGTTCCCGATACCGAAGTGAGCAGGATCTTCGAACAGTTCGAGCAAATAGCCGAGGGCGATTCGCGGATCGGCTCGGGTACTGGACTTGGGCTGCCCATTGCCAGGGAATTGGCCCGGGTCATGGGCGGAGACGTCTGGTACGAGCGACGCTTCCCGATGGGGAGCAGGTTCTGTTTCACAATCCCGGTCGCGCTGCCAACGGCCCCCGCGTCGGAATCCAATTCAGATGTCGAGACGGCTTCAGATCCAACGACCTACCCCTCTGGCTAATGGCTAACGGCCAAGGGCTAATGGCGGCGGTTCGTGGGCTACCATCGCCGAACCGATGGATTCATCCCTTCCAATTTCTGATTCGCCGTTGTTCGACGGCCTCAACCCGGCGCAACGCGAGGGCGTAGCTGCCACCGATGGTCCTGTTCTTGTCGTGGCCGGAGCCGGTTCGGGCAAGACCCGCGTTCTCACCTACCGGATCGCTCATCTGATCAGAGA
>JBLYYS010000183.1:0-3447 GCA_048550235.1 Acidimicrobiia bacterium
GACTGAGGCGATGACTGAACGCGATTCGCACGAGACGGTCGGCCCCCTCCTGAAGGTCGAGAAGCTGCGCAAGTACTTCCCGGTGGCGAAGAGCATCTTTCGGGAAGCTCACGACTTTGTTCACGCGGTCGATGACATCAGCTTCGAGATTGCACCCGGCGAATCGTTGGGACTCGTTGGCGAGTCAGGCTGTGGCAAGAGCACGACCGGCAGGATGCTGACCAAGCTCGAGGAAGCGACCGCAGGACACATCTATCTCGCTGATGAGGGCGAGATGATCGACATAGCTGAGATACAGCGATCCGATATGCGCCGCTTCCGCCGACGCGTGCAGATGATCTTCCAGGATCCATTCGAGTCGCTGAATCCACGCCGGACCGTATATGACACGGTTGCCGAATCGCTGACGGTTCAACGCATTGGTCGAGTGTTGGAGCGCGAAGAGCGCGTGGCCGAGCTACTGCATCGGGTTGGATTGACCCCACCGGAATCATTCATGTTCAGGTACCCGCACGAACTCTCTGGCGGTCAGCGCCAGCGTGTCGCTATTGCTCGTGCCCTGGTCATCGACCCGACGTTCCTGGTGGCCGACGAACCGACTTCGATGCTCGACGTCAGCATTCGGATTTCGATCATGGATCTGATGTTGAAACTGGCAGATGAGTTCGACGTTTCATACCTGTACATAACCCACGACCTCGCCGTCGCCCGCTACATGTGCGATCGGATTGCGGTCATGTACCTCGGCAAGATCGTGGAGATGGCGCCGACTGAGGAGTTGTTGTCCAATCCGCAGCATCCGTACACACAGGCGCTGTTGTCTGCCGTGCCTGTGCCGGATCCTGCCTACAAACGCGAGAGAGTCGACATCAAGGGTGGCATTTCGAAGGCGCTCAATCCGCCTCCAGTGTGCCGGTTCATCGAACGGTGCCCTAGAGCTACCGATCGGTGCAGAACGAGCGACCATCCCGGATTCGACGATCTGGGCAACGGACATCTCGTTGCCTGTTACAACCTGTAGGAGACGACCTGGACGAACCCGCCGCTCCGGCTGATGGGGGAGTGCTGACACTTCCCAACCTGATATCGGTCGTCAGGCTGCTGATGATCCCGGTGTTTCTGTGGTTGTTGATTGGGCGCGACAACTCAGCTGCGGCAGGCTGGCTCCTGTTGGGAATTGGGGGAACCGACTGGGTGGACGGATACTTGGCGCGGCGCCTCGGTCAGGTGAGCGAATTCGGCAAGTTTCTCGACCCACTCGCCGACAGAATCGCGGTGGCTACTGCGGTGATCGCCGGATGGGCCGTTGGTGTTCTTCCGCCTTGGTTCGCCGGGCTGCTGATAGTCCGTGAGTCGATCATCGGAGTAGGGGCTCTGGTCCTTGCAGTCCGCACCCACGGAAAGCTGGCCGTGAGGTTTCTCGGCAAGCTCGCAACGTTCCTTCTCTACGGTGCGATTCCGGCTTTCTACGTGTCAGAGGGCGGTTTCTTGCCGGACTTCTTCGGTCCTGTGGCCTGGATCACCGGAGTCACCGGATTGGTCCTCTATTACTGGGTGGGCGGGCAATATGCGCTCGATATCAAGCAGGCAATGACGGGCCAGCCGCACGGCTAAACTCATGGCCGTCAACGGACTACTGGAGGAAACGACCCGATGAACGTACCCGATGACCGGCGGTATACGGAAGAACACGAATGGGCGCTTCTGACGCCCGACGGCGCAGTGCGTCTTGGCATCACGGAGTATGCCCAGGAGGCCCTCGGTGACATCGTGTATGTCGAGCTGCCCCAGGTGGGTGATGCGTTCGATTCCGGTGCCACGCTTGCCGAGGTTGAATCGACGAAATCGGTAGCGGACGTCTACGCACCTCTAGCGGGCAGCGTGACGGCCATCAATGAGGCACTCGTCGACCAGCCAGAGCTGATCAACTCAGATCCGTACGGTGACGGTTGGTTCGTTGAACTACAGGTGAGCGACGCTTCCGTCCTCGAAGGCATGCTCGATGCTGCGGCTTACGGTGCATTGATCGAAGACTGACCCTTCGAGCGTTCGGCCGCTGCACTTGCTCCAAGAGTTGGCCGCTACCATTGCTTGCATGGATTGTCCGTCTTGCCAAGAACCACTGTCGGATGACGCAAATGTCTGCGAGAGTTGCGGGACCCTGATCGAGCACGAACCGACAGTTGTGTTCGTGCCTGTTTCCGCAGATGCACACCCGGCTCTGAGCGCCGATCAGGCCACCAACGTACCGGGCGTTCGCGGATACGGACTGGTCGTTGAACGCGGACCTCGAGCAGGCATGACCTTCTTGTTGAATCCCGGAGTGACGACGGTCGGACGGCATCCGGAGAGCGACATCTTTCTGGATGACATCACTGTTTCGCGCCAACACTGTCGTTTTGTAGTCGACAACAAGGGGCTTCGTCTCGAAGACTCTGGCTCAACCAACGGCACTTACGCCAACGAGGTGAGGGTTGATGAAGCATGGTTGCGGCCCGGCGATGAGGTGATCGTCGGGAAATTCCACTTGATCGTGGCAATGGGTGATGCCTGACTCGCCGGCCCTCACGATCGGTGAGGTCATCAATCTTCTCAAAGAAGACTTCCCAGATGTCACGGTCTCGAAAGTGCGCTTTCTAGAGGATCAGGGGTTGATTCACCCGGGGCGGAGCCATTCGGGCTACCGCCAGTTTCTCGACGGCGATCTGAAACGACTCCGGTACATACTGCGACTTCAACGCGATCAGTTTCTGCCGCTCAAAGTGATCAAGTCCAAGTTGACCATGTGGGATCGTGGTGAGGAACCCGACCTGGGAGCACCCGGTCACGCTCGACAGAGAGGGACTCAACTCGGCCTCCCGGACGGGGAGTACGATCGATCCAGCCTGCTGTCACAATCCGGCCTGAATCCCAGGCAACTCGATGAACTCGTCGAGCACGGCTTGCTGCCGCACGATGGTCCCTACCACGACGGTCATGTCTCGGTTGCAATCGAAGCGGCCAGACTCATCAGCCTTGGTTTGGAGGCTCGCCATCTCCGTGCCGTGCTGCTCGCCGCAGAACGCTCTTCCGACCTCCTGGCTACCCTGACCGAACCGTTGCGCAGGCATCGGTCCCCAGATGCTCAGAGGCGGGCGCACGAGGCCCTGGCAGTTGGTGCCGAAGCGTTCGAGAACCTCTATCAGTTGTTCCTGGCTGCCGACCTGCGGGACTCGCTACCGCAGTCATGAGACGCAACACCATTCTGATCGTCATCGTGGCGATGGCGCTCGGCACGAATGCCCAATCGGCCACCGGCCTGATGTCGATTCCGACCCAACCGCTGGAAGCGCTGGCGCCGCTGTCACCACCTGAAGTCACTGCAGAGGCTTGGCTTCTTTGGGACGACACCTTTCAACGAGAGTTGGGTTCACTACAGGCGAACGAAGCTCGGGCGATGGCTTCGAC
>JBLYYS010000184.1:0-5668 GCA_048550235.1 Acidimicrobiia bacterium
AAGACCTCTCGGTCTCTTCAGTCCGCCTCACGGTTACCCGTGTTGCGGTACCTATGAACGTACGCCGGCTCCGGCCGTGCGTCAAGGCTGGATGCTTTGAATGTTTCGCGAGGTTTTTCAGGTTTTCGCGGTGTCGAATCTCAAAAGTGTCATTCAAGTGCCGTATAGTCGGAGCATGCCATTGGAAACACTGTCTCCCAGCAGGGCGAGCGACTTCAAACAGTGCCCCCAGCTCTTCAAGTTCCGGTCAATCGACCGCTTGCCGGAGCCGGTCACGATCTACCAGGCACGGGGGACTACGGCACATCTAGCTCTCCAGGACCTGTACGACCTGCCCCCCGACGCTCGGACTCCGGATGCCCTCTATGACCTCTTCAGGAAGGCGTGGACGGAACTCCGGGGCACGGAGGAGTATGAGAATCTCTTCTCCTCCGATGATGAAGAACGCGGCTGGGGAGTGCAGAGCCTCGAGTTGTTGGCCAACTACTTCAGCATTGAAGATCCGGCAGAAGTCAGCCCACTCGAGCGAGAGATGGACATGTTGGAGGACCTCGGTGGGATAACGATCCGAGGAATCCTCGACCGGATCGACGAACTCCCGGACGGCGATCTGGTCATCACCGATTACAAGACCGGAAAGGCGCCACCGGAGAGGTACGCGCTGGCCGCCTTCTTCGCTCTCAAGATCTATGCCCTCTTGATCAGGCACAAGACCGGACGAACACCAGTCGAGGTACGTTTGCTGTATCTGAACGGGCCGACTCTGTACCGGCTGCCGATCAACAACGACCACCTCAATGGGATGGAACAGCAACTCAGAGCCCTCTGGGCTGCAATCGACAAAGCCATCGACGCCGACAACTTCCCTCCCCGTCCCGGTCGCCTATGTGACTGGTGTTCGTTCAAGAATCTGTGCCCGGCCTTCGAAGGCGAGACGCAACCTGAGTTGGCGGCTGCACTATGAGTAGCCCGGAAGTCGAAATCCAAGAATTGATGAACCGTTTCGGAGCCGGAATCGAACTCGTCTTCGAAGGCGCTGCCGAAGCGTGCCCGATCTGCCACCACGACTTGAGCCAACTCGCCTTGATCATGGAGGAATCAGGATTCGGATCCACAGCATGCGAGCACTGCGGCACGGTACTAGCCGCCTAGAAGGGTTTTCTGTCACACCGGTCCGATACCTTGTACGTATGGACAGCACACAGAACATCCAGCAGTGGTTTGCGGCAGCAGGTATCTCCGTAGAAGTGGTTTTCGCAGGGGACTCTCTTCATTGCCCCTCCTGCGGAAGCAACGAACAACTCGCAGCCTGATCGTCCGCCTACTCTGCGGCACGACATGAACGAGTGGCGGATCGACCCCGAAGACTGGCCTCGCGCATTAGCCGAGACCGACGGACCACAGATCGTGGTGGCCGGTCCCGGCACGGGCAAGACCGAGTTCCTGGTACGCCGGGTTGTCGAACTGATCGACGGTCGCGGGATGTCGGCGGACTCGCTGGCCATCCTGACGTTTTCCCGACGAGCTGCCGCCGACTTGAAACAGAGAATCCTTCGTCGCCTCGACCGCTCAACGACGGAAGTATCCACTTCGACCTTTCACTCGCTCGCCTTCCGACTGCTGGAGAAACACGGATCAGCGCTATTCGGCTGGTCTGAGATGCCTTCCCTCCTCACCGGGCCGGAACAGGTGGGGCTCGTGGCCAGTCTTCTGGAAGATGAGGAACCAGAACTCTGGCCGGTGTTGTTCCGCCCACTATTGAAGTCTGTGACGTTCGCCGAAGAGGTCGCCGACTTCATCATGCGAAGCCGCGAGTACCTGCTCGACCCGGATGATCTGAGCCTTCTCGCGGAAGGTCGCGACGATTGGAGGGCACTACCTGATTTCGTCGCTCGCTATACCGACGAACTGTCCAGGCGCGGTCGCCTCGATTACGGCACGCTTCAATCGCACGCAGTAGATCTTCTCGACAATGACGACGTGCTCGAAGCCGTATCGGAACAGTTCCGCTACGTCATCGTCGATGAATATCAGGACACCACCGCTGCTCAGTCCCAGATGTTGGCGCGCATCACATCCCGTCACCGAAACCTGACCGTGGCGGCCGATCCCTACCAATCGGTGTATTCCTTCCGAGGTGCCGAGCTTCACAACGTGGCCGAGTTCCCAACCCAGTTCAGAGATATCCAGGGCGATCAGGCCCAACGGCTGGTGCTCACGACATCATTCCGCGTGCCGGCTGAGATACTCTCGGCGGCCGTGCGGTTGACAGCCGGAGGGCAGCTCCCCGGGGCAACAGGAGTGGTCATCCCGGCCAAGCACGCCGGCCGCGTCGAGGTGCGGCGATTCCGGCAACAGTCGGAGGAGGCAGAGTGGATCGCCTCCGAAGTCCAGCGCCTCAACGTCGAGCAGCAACTCCCCCTCCGTCACATGGCTGTGTTGGTCCGTTCCAAACGGCGATTCCTCCCTGAACTCTCCCGAGCCCTGGAACGCCGGTCGATTCCCCACGACTTGCCCGACGCCAGACTTGTCGACCATCCGGCTATTCGAACCATCTTCGATCTCGTCCAGGCTTCCAACCCGAACGACTCCAGCAACCGACTCGAGCTAGACAGGGCTGTTCGCCGCATCCTCCTCGGACCACTGCTCGGCATCCCGTTGAGTATCGAACGAAGTGCCTATAGAAATCGCCTGCGGACGGGGCGAGATTGGCCCTCGATCATCCGATCCGAGGTCCCGGACGGCGAAGCCCTCGCCGAGCTCCTCGAAGTGTCAACCTGGACGAAAGAAGGTTCGGCCGCGCGCGGGTTCTGGACACTGTGGAATTCCCTCCCCCAGTTCGCCACCCTCGTACACGACCCCGACCGGGTCGAATTCCGGGCCGCGTGGGCAGCCTTCGCCCAGGTGCTCGGACGACAGGAGGATCGCGATCCGGATCTGAGTCTCGCTGATTACGTTGCCCTGGCCGACCGCGAGGATTTCGAAGCAACGCCCCTTCTACGTTACGCAGGCGATTCGCGTGATCGTCTGACCCTGACCACACTCCACCAATCCAAGGGCCTCAGTTTCGAGATCGTATTCATCGCCGACGCCGTTGAAGGTGTGATGCCGGACCTCCGACGGCAACGATCGATCCTCCAAACCCGACGACTCTCGCCCCACCACGACCCTGATCCCCACGCGACCAGGCGCTTCCGGCTCCAGGAGGAAATGCGCCTCGCGTATACCGCTATGACCCGGGCAGCAAAGAGCGTCGTTTGGACTGCGACCGACGCTGGAAGCGACGATCCCCAACGCCGTCCGAGCAGATTCCTCGGCGCTCTGGGGGTACCGACGGTGGATTCGGTTGAATCGGACGGCACCAAACTCGATTCCTCCGACGGTCTTCCTGTGACTCCAGCAGAGGCAGAATCTCATCTTCGCCGATTGCTGACCGATCCGGCAGCTCCACCTTCTCGGCGCCTCGCAGCCGCTACCACGCTGGTCGAACGCCCCAATGCGGCTATGAGGTCCATCGACGAGTTCGCTTCCATCCGCGTGCGGGGCCCGAACACCGGATTGATGCCCGAGAGCATCACGCTGTCTCCGAGCCAGTCTGAGACCTACTCCACATGTCCCCGCCAGTACGTCATCTCGAGGCGTCTCGACGCGGCCGGTGAATCGGGCCCGTACGCGTCCTTCGGACGCCTGATCCACGACGTGCTCGAAGACACTGAGAAAGAGGCCGTCAGAAGAGGCCAAGCTCACGGCTCATTGGGGGATGCCCTGGCCCACCTGGACCACAGGTTCCCGACCGCGGACTTCAGTCCGCACGGGTCGCGAGAAGCATGGAAGTTGAAGGCAACACGATTTCTCGAAGGTCTGTATTCGAACTGGATTCGCCCTGGTGCGGTTCCAGTCCTTCTCGAACGCAACCTTGTCGCCCTGATCGACGGCATTCCCTGGCGGGGGCGGGCAGATCGAATCGAACGGACCATAGATGGGCAACTCCGCGTTGTGGACTACAAGACCTCCGGCTCTGCGAAGACGGCAGCCGAGGCCGCGGTGTCCATCCAACTCGCCTTCTATCTTCTCGCTGCCAGAGAAGATGAAACGATCTTGTCGTTCGGCGAACCTACAGAAGCTGAGTATTGGTTCCCGGCCTCCAAACGAAAGCAGAAATGGTCGGCTCTCGATCCGCAAAGGCTGAATGAGGTCGTCGAGATCATGGCGGCAACGGGGAGGGGAATTTCACAGGAGGACTGGACCCCCAATGTTGGAGGGCACTGCACTCGCTGCCCGGTCCGGATTGCGTGTCCCGAGTGGCCTGAAGGAAGGGATTCGTTCATCCGATGAAGCCCACGCCTACTGAAGAACAACGAGCCATCATCGAGTATCCCGCTCTCCCCTTGCGGATATCGGCAGGTGCCGGCACGGGCAAGACAACCACGCTTGCCATGCGCATCGCTCATTTGGTTCGTAGCGGAGTCGCCGAGCCCGAAGAAGTCCTCGGGATCACATTCACCAACAAGGCGGCCCAGGAACTCAGTGAGCGGATCTCCGACTTCCTCGCAAACGAAGTCGACCCGGGCCGCACCGTCGAGGTACACACCTACCACGGATTTGCAGCCCTCACCCTCAGCGAATTCGGGGTCCTCGCCGGCGTCGAGCACTCATCCAGGATCATCACACCGACCTTCGCCCGGCAGTTGCTGTTCGACGCCATCAACGACGGATCGTATGAGCAACTCGACATCACCTGGAGAGGACTCATCGACAGACCGGAGAGGCTCTCTACCGACCTTGGCGACAACCTCCTGTCCGGTTCCGACCTCGCGGTCCACATCAACGGGCGGACCGGAGACCCCTGGGACGTTCGTGCTGAGTACGCCGGCATCGTCGAACGGTTCGAAGCTGAAAAGCGCCGACTGGGAGTCCTCGACTACTCCGATCTCATCCGCTTGGCACACAAGGTGGTGTCAGACAGCCCCAGAATCGCAGAACGAATTCGGCACCGATACCACATCGTGCTTCTCGATGAATACCAGGACACCAATCCGGCCCAGAGAGAGTTTCTGCTCCAGATCTTCGGAAACGGATTCCCGGTGACGGCCGTAGGCGATCCAGATCAGACGATCTACGAATGGCGCGGCGCCTCACTCGAGAATTTCGCCGCTTTCCCGGAACACTTCACACATGACGACGGCACTCCAGCGAAGACCCTGTCGTTGACCGTCAACCGTCGATCCGCACCTCAGATCATTGAAGTGGCGAATGCAATCCGGTCGAAGACGGGTGGCGACGCCACGGCTGATCTTGTCGGTATCGGCACATCGGAGTCGGGTCTCGTCGCAACCAGGTGGACTCGCACGGCCGTCGATGAGGCCGAGTTCATCGCCGACACCATGATCGAGCTTCGATCCGATGGCTATGAATGGCGAGAGATGGCCGCACTGGTCAGAAAGAACAAGTATATCCCACTCATCCAGCAAGCCCTGGTGGAGCGGGAGATCCGGGACGTGGTCGCCAGCATCGTCGGGTTGCTGCCCATTCTGGATTTCGTGGATCTCTTTTCATGGATGGGGATCCTTTACGACCCGGGTGATTCTCCTGCGCTTCTTCGTCTTCTGCTCGGAAGCCACCATCGTCTGGGATTTGCCGATATCCAGCCACTGGCGAAGTGGAAACG
>JBLYYS010000185.1:0-7846 GCA_048550235.1 Acidimicrobiia bacterium
CCATTCTCGAGGGTGACGATTGGCTTGATGTTGAGGAGACTCCCGAAGAAGGCTTGAGCACTGCCGATCCGCCCTCCTCTCTTCAGGTACTCCAGAGTGTCGAGAGCTGCGATAACGGTTGTTGATGCAACTGCGCGCGTAGCGGTGGCTGTCACTTCCTCGAGAGATGCTCCGGCCGTGGCGCGTTCTGCGGCCGCCAGAACTGGCAGGCCGAGTCCCATTCCTACCGAAGCGGAGTCGATCACCTTGATGGGGAGCGGGCTATCGAACTGCTCCGCCGCGATCACGGCCGACTGATAGGTGCCGCTGAGTTCCGACGAGATCGTTATCACTACGATTCCATCTGCTCCGGAATCGGCGATCGCCTGATACCGCTCTCGAAACAAACCGGTGCTGGGAGCAGCCGTCTCCGGAAGTGCCTCGGCGGTAACCAGTCGATGCCAGAAGTCGGCTGTCGTGAGGTCCAGACCATCAACGAATTCTTGCGATTCGAAGCGGATCGTCAGCGGAACCACCTCAATGGAATGTGCCTCCAGCAGGTCGGGCGGGATATCGCTCGATGAGTCTGTGACGATCCGAATCATGATTCCTCCCGGTAGCTCCAGATCACAAGGCCAGCGGCGACACGGGTGAATCCCTCCGATTCGTAGAGCTTCCCCGCCGGCTTGTTGTCGGGCTGAGTGTTCAAGAGCATTGTGCGACAACCGTGCCTGCGAGCCCAACTCAGAGAGGCCCGAACCAGGGCCCGGCCGTAGCCCCTACCCGCATGCAGTGGATCGACGGCGACTCTTTGCAGGTATCCGGTGGCCGCTCCGGCTCCGACGATCGCAAAGCCTACCGTGGCGCCGGTATCTGAGCGGACCGTGAGAAACGTGGACGTGGGAGTGGCGTTGAGGGCTTCCTTCAGGCCAGTTGCGCCCAGGCGCCAAAGAGGAGCGAAGGCGGCCCGGTCGATCATGATCGCCCGCCCCCACTCATCGTCGTCCCCTGTGATCACCGGGATGGCGGGAGATGCCTGGCGGGCGAGCAGATCCTTCTGAAACATGTCGAGAACGAGGTGAGGGCTGAATCCCGCTTCCTTCCAAACCGCGGTGGTGCCGGTTGCCAGTGGGGGAGAGAGAACCGCTCCGCCGTCGAGGGGCACCATCTTGGCGGCTTCTCGGAGAAACTCGGCACTGCCCCTGACGAGGCGAAGGTGAGCGTCGGAACTCTCCTCATTCCACGGCCGTGCGGTCGCCAGCGACCACCCTCGCCGGAAGACGATGGGGTTGGGCCACGTTCCGCGTATCTTCAATCTGCCGGTCATGCTTATGTCGCTGCTCACAAATTGGCTCGGTGTATAGGGTAGATGCTGGGGACGGGGACGCCTCCTGTGGCAAAGTAGTCGCCATGCGAGTACTGGCGGTCGAACACCCATCCTTCATGTTGCACCAGCAGCGGTTGTGGCATCCCGAACGACCCGATCGTTTGATTGCAGCCAGGGAAGGGCTCGAACTTGCCCCGGTGGAGATCGTCGAAGCAACGGCGGAACCGGTAGATGAGGAGTTGCTCTCCACCTTGCATACACCCGAGTACATAGCCGCGATTGAGGGTTTTTGTGCGGCCGGAGGGGGAGACCTGGATGCCGATACATACGCGGTGGCCGAAACCTGGGAAGCCGCCCTTCGATCGGCAGGTGCAGGACCACTGGCAGTTCGGAGATTGCAGACCGGAGAGGCAGATGCGGCCTTCTGTTTGGTGCGACCGCCCGGCCACCACGCCCTCTCCAACCGGGCAATGGGGTTCTGTATCTTCAACAACGCCGCCCTCACGGCCAGGTTTCTTGCTGATCAAGGGCAGAAGGTGGCGATCGTTGATTGGGACGTCCATCACGGCAACGGCACACAGGAGTTGTTTGTTACCGATGGACGTGTGTTGTACATATCTCTCCATCAGTTTCCGTACTACCCGGGAGGAGGCTGGCTGGACGAGATGGGCTATGGGCCCGGTGCGGGTCGGAACCTGAACATCCCTGTTCCCGGAGGCACAAACGGTGACGTCTACCGAGAAGCCTTCCGGCGGGTTGTACTGCCCGTCACCCGTCAGTTCGCCCCGGATTGGCTCCTGGTGAGTTCCGGTTACGACGCCCACAGGGACGACCCCCTTGCGGATGTGATGCTGATCGAATCCGACTATGCGTATATGGCGAACTCGCTCGTTGAACTCGTTCCCGCCGGGCGGACGGTTGTCTTCCTGGAAGGCGGCTACGACGTGAACGCCATTCGGGCTTCGGTGTCTGCGACCTTCTCCGGCCTGGCCGGAGTCATCGATCCCGGGGCTGCGCCTCACGGCGACTCAGAACCGGCAGCCTGGCGGTCTCTGGAGTTGGCGGAAAAAGCTGCCGCCGAGTTCTGGGAAGTTCGTTAAGTAGTCGTCTCCGGCTGCCGATACCTCCCTCGGACCAGTATGGGAGACGTTGATGGCGGTTGCGCTTGATGACCTATTGAAGAAAGTCATAGAAGTGGAGGCGTCCGACCTGCATTTGAAGGTCGGATCGCCCCCAGTAATGAGAATCGATGGTGAGTTGAACCCGACGAGCCTCGAGCCGCTCTCTCCCACTGACACGGAGGCCTACGCCCAGACGATCTTCACGCAGCGTGCCGCCAAGGAGTTCCGCGAAACGAGCGAAGCCGATTTCGCCTATGGGAAGAAGGAGCTCGGACGCTTTCGAGTGAACGTTTACCGTCAACGGGGGTCTGTGAGCCTGGTCCTTCGCCGGGTTCTACCGACCACACAGAACTTCGAAGAGCTGGGGCTACCGAGCATCCTGGAGAAGCTTTCGGTCGAGCAGCGCGGTCTCGTTCTTGTTACCGGTCCAACCGGTTCTGGCAAGACCACCACACTGTCATCGATGGTGGATTACATCAACGTCACGCGACGAGTCAACATCGTGACAATCGAGGACCCGATCGAGGTTCTACATCGGGACAACAACTCGATCGTGTCACAGCGTGAGATCGGCATGGATACCGAAGACTTCAGTCAGGCCCTCCGACGGGTTCTCAGGCAGGACCCCGACGTCATTCTCATCGGCGAGATCCGCGACGCTGAGACTGTGCGGGCTGCACTGCAAGCAGCGGAGACCGGGCACCTGGTTCTGTCGTCACTGCACACGATCGATGCGACCGAAACGATCAACCGCATTGTCGACTTCTTCCCTCCCTATCAACAGAAACAGATTCGTCTACTGCTGGCAGCCACTCTCAAAGGAGTGGTCAGCCAGCGACTGCTCGAGAAGGTAGATGGCCAGGGCCGTGTGCCGTCGGTCGAGGTACTGACGATGAACGGTCGTGTTTATGACCGCATTGTCGATGAGTCACTTACCAGCGAGATCGTCGACGTGATAACTGAGAGTGAGTTCTATGGGATGCAGACATTCGATCAGTCGATCCTGCACCTGTACGAAAAGGGCCAGATCTCCTTCCAGGTTGCCGTAGCCAACGCCTCGAACCCACACGACTTCCGCGTGAAGGCCGAGCAGATGGGTCTGGTCACCGTCTGACAACTGATTCTCTCCGGGTGGAGAGAGGGGTGAGAGCGGAGCCGCCTTCGGGCGGCTCCGCTCAGCTTTGAGCTATGGGCTATGGGCTATGAGCTTTGAGCTTTGAGCTATGGGCTATGGGCTATGGGCTATGGGCTATGGGCTATGGGCTATCAGCTAGCAGCAATTGGCCGTTAGCCGTTGGCCATTAGCCCTTGGCCAGAGCTGAGGGCAAGGCCAGAGGCCTTCCTGTCCTATCCTGTTGGCATGATTCCTGAGCGGCTCCAATGGTTGGTGCGCGCCGATGCGCCGGCTGTCCGGTTGGCGCGGCTGTTCGACGACGCCGGTCATCAGTTCTTCCTCGTCGGAGGCTCTCTCAGGGATGCTCTCCTGGGACGGGAGCCCGCTGACCTCGACTTCGCGACGAGTGCCCGCCCCGACGAGATCCGTTCGGTTGTAGAGGACTGGGCGGACGCCGTATACGGCGTCGGCGAGCAATTCGGGACAATCGGAGTGCGAAAGGACGATCAGATACATGAGATCACGACCTTCCGGGCTGAGGTCTATCGGGACGAGTCACGCAAGCCCGTAGTCAGCTTCTCGGATGACATCGAAACCGACCTTTCACGCAGGGATTTCACGGTGAACGCCCTGGCTTTGAGGCTGCCCGATGCGGAACTGGTCGACCCGTTCGGTGGGCTTGGCGATCTCGCAGGCAACCAACTGCGCACACCTGTGGCACCGGAGGTTTCCTTTGGGGACGATCCACTGAGGATGTTGCGGTTGTTCCGATTCATGTCGACGGTCGGGTTCGTACCTGAAGAGGAGACACTTGCTGCTGTACCCGCCCTCGCTGAGCGGTTGGAGATCGTGTCGGCAGAGAGGATCCGCGACGAGTTCTCCAAGCTGATGGTCGGAGATCACGTTCGGGATGCGTTGTGGGGTTTGGTGGAGACCGGACTCTCCGACTACTTCCTGCCGGAGTTGTCGCTGCTGAGAATGGAGCAGGACCCTGTGCAACGACACAAGGACGTCCTGGCGCACACTATTGCGGTGGTCGACAAGACGGATTCACGGCTGGTGATCCGTCTGGCCGCGCTGCTGCACGACATCGGGAAGCCGGCAACGAGAGAGTTCGGCCCGCGCGGAGTCACTTTCCATCACCACGAGGTGGTGGGAGCCCGCATGACAAAGGAACGGCTACGAGCATTGCGGTATGAAGGACGTCTGATAGAAGACGTTGCCAAGCTCGTCTTCCTGCACCTCCGCCCACACACCTTCAAGATGGGTTGGACGGACTCGGCGGTTCGCCGGTACGTGCGTGATGCCGGACCACTGCTCGACGACCTCAATCAGCTAGTTCGGTGTGACGTGACGACAGCCAATGCCAGCAGAGCGCTGAAGATCCAGCGGCGAATTGACGAACTAGAGGGAGCTATTGCGGATCTACAGAGTCGGGAAGAACTGGCGGCAATACGTCCACCAATCAACGGACACACAGTCATGGAGCATCTCGGTATTCCACCGGGCCCGGTGATCGGAGAGATCATGGAGATGCTCCTAGAGCACCGCCTCGATCACGGTCCATTCACGGAGGAAGAGGCCCTCGCGATAGTGGATGGATGGGCTGCGGAGAAGGACATCACAGGGTCATGAAGCGTTGGGTCTGGCTGCTGTTGGTTCTTCTCGTCGCCTGCAGTGGGACCTCTTCCACGACGACCGAGGGGACCACCTCGTCGTCAACGGCGAGCTCCGTGGCAATCGAATCGACAACATCTGTGCCCGTCATGCCCGTCCCTCAACCAGGCGATCCCGGACTCGGAGACTCACTTCATCCTGCTCTCGGCAACAGCGGATACGACGTCGGTCACTACGCCCTGGACTTGAACTTCGATGGTGACCGACTCGAGGGAACGGCCACGATCACTATGCGGCCGACGGTGCTCCTCGGGTCCTTCTATCTGGACCTGACGGGCATGGAAGTGGAGTCCGTGACCGTCGAGGGGATGAGCGCCCCCTTCGAAGTTGGAAATGAGTTGCTTGTGATCCCCGACTCTCCTCTTGCCGAGGGGTTGGACGCGGAAGTCGTGATTGGATACAGCGGTGTCCCTGCGTCCATCCCGAACGTGGCGGGTCAGTTTCGGGTCGGCTGGCACGAGAGCGTCGACGGCTGGTTCGCGCTGAGTGAACCGGGTGGGGCTGAAACCTGGTTCCCCTCCAACAACCATCCGCTGGACAAGGCCACGTTCTCACTGCGGATGACGGTCCCTGCCGGCCTCACCGTCGTATCTTCGGGAACGCTCACGGACGAGACTTCGAACGGTGGTTTGACAACCTTCACATGGGAGTCCACCGACCCGATAGCCCCCTATCTGGTAGGTCTAGGGATCGGTGAGTTCGACCGGACGGTGGAGGAATCGAGTGGGGGAGTAGCGATAGTCAACTACTTCGATACGGATCTGCTCGCAGGCGAGCGAGCGAAGTTCGAACGGCAAGACGAGATGATGGACTTCTTCACCGAGGTTCTCGGTCCCTATCCGTTTGCTGAGTATGGAGCACTGGTGTTGGAGACAACCAATGTGCCTGCAGCTCTGGAGACCCAAACCCGGCCAACCTATGGAACGCAGATCCTCGTGCTGGGGGAGGCGGTTGTTGCACATGAGTTGGCCCACCAGTGGTTCGGCGACTCGCTGAGCGTCTCCGACTGGAGCGATGTCTGGCTGAACGAGGGATTCTCCACCTACCTGCAATGGTTGTGGGCCGGGTACGACCGCGGCGAGGCAGCATTCACGGGAGAGGTGGTGGCGGCGTATCGCACACTGTCCGGCGCTTCCTTGGTTCCGTCGGCAGGAAGCGAGGCGGCGGCATATGAACAGGCCCTGGACTTGAATCCACCGCCGGGGTCACCGCCGGCGGACGACTTGTTCAACCAATCCGTTTACATCCGTGGCGCCTTGGCGGTTCATGCGTTACGGCTCGAACTAGGCGAGGAGGCGTTCTTCGTTTTCCTGAAGGCCTGGACGACGAGCAATGAGCATGGGAACGTCTCGACCGACCAGTTCCTGCAGCTCGTATCTGAGGTAGGGGGCCCCGATGCCGGCGCGCTCGTACGGCGGTGGATCTTCGACCGGGAGCTGCCTCCGATCGAGGCGATGGATCTGGCTCCCCCTGGGTAGGCCTCATCCACCGGGCGGGGTACGCCCGGAGGCGAACCATTGACATCCCTATGCACGGTTCCGTATATTCATGCGTTCTATGACCTTCTCGGCTGCAGTCCTCGGAGCCTCCGGTTACGCCGGAGGCGAAATCGTCAGGCTGCTCGACGAGCACCCGAATTTCGTCGTCGAGTACCTCGGCGCCCATTCTCGAGAAGGTGAGGCGCTGGGGGACGTCCACCCTCAACTGTCCGGCGGCCTCCGGAGATTCGGGTCGAACGATGTAGACGACATACCCGATGTCGACATCGTTTTTCTCGGATTGCCGCACGGTTCATCGACGAACGTGGGTATCGCTTTGGCTGAGAGCGGAGCCAGGGTCGTCGATCTGGGTAGCGATTTCCGAATGGACTCGGCTGCTCGCTACCAGGCCGCCTACGGAAGTGGTCACCCGCGGCCGGACGTGCTGGCAGATTGGGTCTACGGCCTGCCCGAGTTGTTCCGGGACGACATTGCTAAAGCACGATTGGTGGCATCTCCGGGCTGCTATCCGACGTCGGCACTTCTAGCGACCGTGCCGCTGTGCGCGGCAGGCGTCATTCGGCAGGATGCAATCACGATCAACGCCCTGTCTGGAGTATCTGGAGCCGGTCGAGCACTCCGTGAGGACCTCCTATTCGGATCAGTTGACGAGGGTGTGCGGGCCTATGGTGTCACCAAGCACCGGCATCGTCCGGAGATTGAGATGGGTATTGAGGAGGCGACCGGCAGAAAGGCGCTCGTCACATTCACACCACACCTCGTCCCGATGCAGAGGGGGATTCTGTCCACGGTGACTGCCCCTGTTGTCGACGGCGCCACTCCGGGAGATATTCGAAGTGCGCTGGCCGACAAATACGAGTCTGAGCCGTTTGTGGAAGTGATCGACTTGCCTCCGCAAACTAGGTGGGTCGTCGGATCGAACAGGGCGCTCATATCCTCATATCTGGACGAACGTACGGGGATGGCCGTGGTGCTTTCGGCTATCGACAATCTGATCAAGGGAGCGGCCGGTCAGGCCGTCCAGGCGGCCAACCTCATGTTCGGGATCGACGAGACTGCCGGGTTGCCGTTGGCGGGGTGGATGCCATGAGCGTGACGGCCGCCGGAGGCTTTGCAGCTGCCGGGACCG
>JBLYYS010000186.1:0-5877 GCA_048550235.1 Acidimicrobiia bacterium
ACGGCGAAATGTACCGAGTCGACACGACCGAGCGTCAGGGCGTGGGAGGAAACCTCCACCGCAACGACGTCGACCCCCTGCTCGACCATATCGCCGAGCAACCTCTGGAAATCGGAGGACTCGGGTGTTGTCCTGGGCAACGGAATCTCGTGTCCGCCGATGGAAGCACCAGTCGTACCGACCCTTCCTGCCGTCAGACCGGCTGCCGACACGATCGACTCGAGCAGGTAGGCAACGGTGGTCTTGCCGTTGGTTCCCGTGATACCGACGATCCGAAGCTGCTCCGACGGCCTGCCGTGCACTTCGGCAGCAAGAAGCGGTAGAGCCGATCTCGTGTCCGCCACCAGTAGTTGAGGAACGGCGCAACCGTCAACAGTCTCTTCAACACAAAGAGCCGATGCACCGGTTGCCACTGCCTGCTCTGCGTACTCATGACCGTCGGTAGTGAATCCTCGTACCGCCACAAAGAGTGTTCCCGACACGGCCTCCCGACTGTCGTGGGTGACGTCGGCGATCATCGTTCCTGAATCACCGACGATTCGTCCGCCCACCAACGCGCCCAGACTGCTGAGTGGTACGGCCGACCTATCCATCCTGGGAGATCCCTAGTTGATGGAGAGCGTGTTCCATGACCTCGGCGAAGGCGGGAGCAGCCGCATCGCCGCCGTAGTGGCCGTTGACGGGCGAGTCGACGACGACCGCCACGACCAGCTGCGGGTCGTCGACTGGAGCCATACCGATGAAGCTGGCGATCCAGGCAGTCTCGGAATATGAACCACCTATCCATTTGCGGCTGGTACCTGTCTTTCCGCCGACCTCGTATCCATCGACGGCCGCGTTCCCGCCGGTACCGTCCTCACTCTCCACCACGGATTGGAGTAACAGCTGCATCACCCGGGCCGTGCTTTCGGAGACAACTCTCCTGTCTTCGGTCTCAACGGATCTCCGCACCCCCTCGCCATCGACAACTCCGCTGACGAGGTGCGGCTGCACCCAGACTCCATCGTTAGCGATCGTTCCGAAAACCGAGGCCATCTGCAGAGGTGTGACCGAGACGCTATAACCGATGGCAGCTGAGGCGGTGCATGGTCCACAGGTGATATCTACTTCGGCTACTCCGGTGGCCTCGCCGGAGAAATCGACACCGGTTTGTGTCCCGAATCCCCAGCGATCGAGGTATTCCCGGTGGGCCTTGTCGCCGAGCTCCCGCTGAATCAGAATCGTCCCCGTGTTCGACGACTGGGTGAAGATGTCTTTTACCGTCAGATCCAGATCGGGGTGGAAATAGGCATCGTGGTAGCACCCGTATACATCCTGGCCTTTGTCACAAGCTCCGTCGATGACCTCGAGTTGATACGGAACTGACCGGAACAAGGTGCTCCATTCGACAACGCCTTCCTCGATGGCCGAGGCCACCGTTACGAGTTTCTGAGTTGAGCCAGGTTCGTACGTCATACGAACCGCAGCATTCTGGAGAAAGTCTGGATCGGCCGATCGCACATCGTTGGGATCGAAACTCGGAGTGTTGACCATCGCCAGGATTTCGCCGGTTTCAGGATCGAGGACCACAATCGTGCACCGGAGGGCTTCGGTGCGCTGCACCGTCTCATCACAGGCTTGAGAAGCGGCAAATTGGATACCGAGGTCGATCGTTGAGATCAAGTCCGAACCCGGAACTGCCGGGACGATATCGCTGGTCGCGAATGGAATGGGCGTGCCACCGATTGCCCTCTCCCACTCGGCGTACCCGGGCGTGCCGGCCAGGGCACTCTCGTAGAAGTATTCGAGGCCTTCGAGACCTTCGTTGTCCCATCCGACAAACCCGACCACCGAGGCAGTGAACTGGCCCGCCGGATATACCCGCTTCGGTTCGTTGATGAAGTACAAACCGGGCAGATCCATCTCTTTGAGGCCGTCTGCTTCAGCCGGTTCCAGTTGGCGAAGCAGAGTTATCCAGCCGGTTTCCTTCGACTCGAGGCGTTGAATCAATTCATCCCGATCGCCTCCGACTGCCGCCGCCACCAACGAAGCCATCACCTTGGTGTCCTCAACCTCGGCCAGATTGACAGAAACGGTCACACCATCAACGGTGACTGCCAGGAGCTGACCCTGACGATCAAAGATGGTTCCCCTGGCCGCGGCCAGATCCTGTCGGATCGTCCGTTGCTCCCTGCTCCGTTCCTCGTAGACGGCGGCATCCACCACCTGTATCTGGAACAAGCGAAAACCGAGACTTCCCCAGGCAACGAGCAGTGCAACACCGACTGCTATCAACCGGAAATCGGCGCGGCCGAGCCGCCGGCGGGCGCGGGTGCGCCCGCTCACGGCTATTCCTCCGGCCGAACCCGGCAGGCGACCTCTTCAAGGCCACCACCGCGGTATCGGCACCCAGCGCCAGGTCCGACCATCATGGTGATGCGCTCACAATTGATTTGATCTCCGTCCAACGATCTCCGTCCCGCTCGACAACAACCACACCCGCAGCCGTGACTGTTCGGATATCCGAGGGATCGGGATAAACCATGCCGAGTTCTTCTGCCATCGGCTGAATACGTTCTGGAGACCGGAGTCGGGCCACGTCCAACCTCAGCCGGTCGAACCGAGCCTGCTCTGCAGTGATCTCTTGCCTGATCTCCTCCAACTCGAAGGCGGTACGATCCAGTGCGGTGTTGGCTGTGATCAGACCGAAAAACACTCCGACGGAAATAACGGCGAGGAGTGCCCAGCCCCAAGCACGCGGACGCACTACGCGTCTGCCCTGAATGATCCGCAGGCGCGAGTTCGGCGTCGTGACGGGAGCAGGACGGGCGGTCATGCCGCCACCTTCTCAACCGTACGGACCTTGGCACTTCGAGCCCGCGGATTCTCCGCCACCTCGTCTTCGCAGGGCCGTAGAGGTTTGCGACCGATGAGCCGCACTACGGGGGTCTTACCGCACCGGCATTCTGGAAACTCAGGCGGACATATGCAGCCCTGCGCCTGGTCCCTGAAAGTCCGCTTGACGATGCGGTCTTCCAACGAGTGATAGGACATGACCACACAACGACCACCCGGCGCCAACCTCCTGAGTGCGGCGGTCAAGCCGTCGGTCAACTCGGAGAGTTCACCATTGGCGGCAATCCTGATCGCCTGAAATGTGCGCTTGGCGGGGTGGCCTCCAGTGCGGCGCGTCGCCGCCGGGATTGCGTTCTTGACAATGTCGGCGAGAGCCAGTGTGTCGGTAATCGGCCTGGCAGCCACGATCGCCGCTGCGATTCGGGAAGCGAACCGCTCCTCTCCGAACCTGGAGATGGTCTCGGCCAGATCGCGTTTCGACCATTCGTTGACGATCTCCTCGGCAGTATGGGCGGCATCGGGGCCCATCCGCATGTCGAGCGGGCCCGCGGCACGATATGAGAACCCCCGAGCCGGATCATCCAACTGGTGACCGGACACACCAAGATCAAACAACGCGCCAACGATCTCCGGAATGGAGAGATCATCGAGGATCTCGTCAAGGGAAGAGAAGGCAGATTGAACCAGCCGCACCCGCTCGGGGGCAGGTTCCTCGAGCGCGTCGGAATCGCGATCGATGCCGATGATCTCGATATCGGGGTATGCAGCAAGCAGCGCTGCGGAATGCCCGCCACCACCATACGTGGCGTCTACCAGCACTCCCCCTTCTATCGGCTCAAACAACTCCACGATCTCCCTCGTCATTACCGGTTGGTGGTATTTCCGTTTCGGGTCTTGATCCATGGCCAGCCCCCCGGGCGCTGGCACCAAAGGAAGCGGGCGGAGAAAGGGGCCTTCCGTTGGTAACCGGGGGGCTGGCGATGGACCAGACGGTCCAGCCGGCCTGTCAAATGCCGTAGTCGCTAAATGCCTCCTCCACATTCGCGTAAAGGTCGTCGGCCTCTGCAGAGACGTCCTGCCACCGCTCGACATCCCAGATCTCGATCCGTTCGGCAACACCAACGACTGCAAGTTCTTTCTCGAGGCCCGCGTAGGCTCGTAGGTTCTGCGGGATCGTGACCCGACCCTGCCCATCCAATTCCTGTGGGACGGCACCTGAAAAGAAGGAGCGGGCATAGCCGCGGAATCGGCGGTCGGTACGGGGAAGCTTCTTCATTCGCTCCGCTTCCTCCTGCCAGTCGTCGGTCGACCAGACGAATACACACTCGTCCTGGCCTTTGGTGAGAACACAGCCGTTCTCGAGCGCAGCACGGAATCGGGCGGGCAACACGACCCGTCCTTTACCATCCAACGTGTGCTGAAACTCTCCGACGAACACTCCACACTCGCCCTGTCACTCATGGTCTGATTCTCCTGTGCGCCCCACTTTGCCCCATTTCCCCCCACTTGTCAACCACATTCCGCCACATTCCTACCACCGGCCCCCAATTTGGGCACTACAAGGCCCCACCACGGCTGCGTTGGGTAGCCTTCCCGCGTGCCGCTGACATCCAGAAACGTGCTCGTCACAGGGGCCTCCTCGGGCATCGGCCTTGCCATGTGCCGGCAACTGGTCGCACATGGCGCCACAGTGTTCCCCACCGGCAGGCGACGGATCACCGACTTGGCGGGCTACATACCTGCCGATCTGTCACAACAGGCAGGCCGCGACCACCTGACCGGACGCCTCGAGCGTGAAACCGATCACATCGATGTGGCGATCTACAACGCCGGAACGCTGGGATCCCCACAGGTTGCACTCCGCGACTACGAGGAAGGCACCTGGCGGTCGGTGCTGGAACTGAATGTCACGGCCATCCATCTACTTCACCAGGGACTCGATTCGCTACTAGCCGCTTCCGGGCATCCAACGGTCATCGTGACGTCGAGTTCGGTCGGTCGCCGGGGCAGGGCCGGGTGGGGTGCGTACTCGGTTGCCAAACACGCGATCGAAGGGTGGGCCGCGGTACTGGCCGACGAGTGGGGCGAAGTGGGGCGGGTCTACTCCGTCAATCCAGGCGGTACCGCCACCCCGATGCGGGCAGCAGCGTTTCCGGATGAGGACCAGGATTCCCTTCCGACTGGCGACGACGTAGCTCCGGTCTTTCTCTATTTGTCGCGCGCTGACTGTCCGGTACCCACAGGCACCAGGCTCAACGCACGCGACTGGATCGGTCTTGATCCCGGGAACGGCCTCCAGATTGTGCAATCCAACGGTATGGTGACACCTAGCAAACACGGGGAGATTCCATGAAGATTCTGATCGCCACCGATGGCACGCTCGACCCCATCGCAGCAGCCGAAGCCGCCACCCGCCTGGCAGGGGACGACGGCGAGATCACCGTCCTCACAGTTATCGAGATTCCGCGGCGTTTGCTGACCGACCTGCGGGCCGTCTACGGAGAGGCCACCGGCACTCCACCCATCGATGAGTCGATTGAAACGGCAGGTCATACGACACCGCGCCCCCATCTGAGCTTCGATTGGCCGGGAGACGACGCCATTCTCAACCGGTATATCGATGACCAGAAGGAGAATCGCACAGAGACCGTCGTTACTGCGTTGTCCGATAGAGGCGTTTCCGCTGCTGTCGTGGCCCACGACAGCGAGGATCCAGTTTCCGAGATACTGCGCGTCGCCAATGAAGGACGCTACGACGTGATCTGCATCGGCACCCACGGTCAGGGCAGATTCGAAGGATTGCTCGGATCAACCTCGACCAAGATCATCCGCCGGGCTCCGGGAGCCGTCCTCACAATTCGGTCGTAACTGGTTCTGCCACCGGCCCTATCGCCCTAGTTGCGCTAAATACCACCTTTGTAACTACACGTTTGTAGTTCAAAGATATCCACGAGAAATCCCTCAATAGGGGTCAATATGGACCCGAAGTCTGAGTGGAGTCCAGCCGCTCAGGAACAAGGGAGACGCGTGGCATGGTGCGAA
>JBLYYS010000187.1:0-4691 GCA_048550235.1 Acidimicrobiia bacterium
GGCCTGTTCGAGCACCAGGCTCCGAACGGGCAACGGACCTTCGAGGCAAGGTGACCTGCTCGAGGCCAAGGCTCCGATCGTGAGGTGGACCGTCAAGGCCAGATGGACTCGAGACCAATGGCCAATGGCTAATGGCCAATGGCTCTCATTAATCGACTTACTGCCGACGGCCAACGGTTCTAGTCTTCACCTTTCATGGCAACTCCGACCATCCTCCCCTCGCCCTGGAGCGTGCTGCGCGACGGCGTGCGCCTGATTGCACGCTTCGTCAAGACACACCCGTGGGCATTCGGCCTGGCCGTATTCGGTGCGGCTCTGTATGCCGCGGCCATCGTGGCCTCGTCGCAGATCGTCGGGTGGTTGACGGACACCGTGATCATCCCGGTCCTCGACGGCGGCGCCGACTATCGGTCCAAAGTATGGGCGGCGGTGGCGGCACTCGTGGCCGTGTCGCTGTGGAAGGCCGCAGGGATCGTGTTGCGCCGCACCGCGGCCGGATGGCTCCAGTTCCGGACGCGCCAGGACGTCCGCAACAACCTCCTCGACCATCAGCTCGACCTCGAACTGGCCTGGTTCTCCCAACAGTCGATCGGGGACCTACTGGCAGTCGCCGACTCAGACACCGACCGTGGAACAGGAGTACTAGCGCCACTCCCATATGCCACAGGAGTGATCCTTCTCCTGTTCGGATCGGCGGCCATGGTCACCACCATCGACATCTGGCTCGGACTCTGGTCGCTGGTCGGATTGATCATTGTCGTGGCGGTCGACGTAAAGGGAGCATGGACCGTCTACCCGCTGTGGGAGGACGTGCAGCAACAGCGCGGCCGACTGTGGTCGCTGGCGCACGAAGCATTCGACGGAGCCCTGACCGTCAAATCGCTCGGGCGGGAGGAGATGGTATCGGACCGGTTCGGTGTTTCCTCCGAGGAGGTCAAGGACGGCATCATCGAGGTCAACTCGCGTTGGGTCTCATATCAGGCGATCATCCGCGCTCTCCCGCCGGCGTTGATCCTCATCATCATCTATGTCGGGGCATCACGTATTCGGGCCGGAGCCATTAGCGCGGGAGATCTAGTTACGGTCACCTATCTGCTGTCGCTCCTCGCCTTTCCGGTACAGCTCATCGGGTTCGTACTCTTCGACCTGTCGGCCAGCATCGCCGGCTGGCAGCGAGTCCAGAAGGTCTTTGACGCCGACCAGTTCATGCCGTTCGGGACCGGGGAAGCACGCGCTACGGGTGATGCCGCCTCGGTCGACGGTCGCGATGTGTATTTCGCCTACCGGGATGACGAACCCGTCCTCGATGGCGTCGAACTGGATTTGGCTGCCGGGACCACGCTGGCGGTCGTCGGCCCAACCGGGTCGGGCAAATCGACTCTGACGTTGCTGCTTGCCCGTCTATGGGATCCGGCCGACGGAACGATCCATGTTGACGGCCGAGACGTACGATCCTTCGCCAGATCCGAACTCCCCCGCGAGGTTGCCTACGTATCGCAGGAGGCCTTTCTGTTCGACGATTCGGTGACCGGGAACATCACCCTTGGAGATCAGTTCACGCAGGAAGAGATCGAAACGGCTGCCCGTCTGGCCGGAGCCGAGGAGTTCATTACCGAATTGCCCGACGGATACGAGACGCGGCTGGGCGAACGCGGGACCTCCCTATCCGGCGGTCAGAGGCAGAGGGTGGCTTTGGCACGAGCTCTCATCCGCAAGCCGCGATTGATGATCCTCGACGACGCCACCTCGGCTGTCGACCCGTCGGTAGAAGCAGAGATCCTGCGCTCGCTGAAGAAGGCCGACCTACCTTCGACCATCGTGATGGTTGCCTACCGCCCCGCGACTATTCGACTGGCAGACGAAGTCATGTTCGTCGACGATCGGTCGATCTCTGCACACGGCACCCATGCGGCCCTCCTACATAGCTCGCCCGGCTATGCCGAACTGGTGCAGGCATATGAAGAGGATGCGCGCAGAGTCGCCGCCGAAGCCGATCGGTCGGCGACTGGAGATTCTCGATGAGCGCCGTTACCCAAAAGGTCGCAAAGGAAGACCGGACACTCCGAGTCCTGCGGATGGCCCTCAAAGAAGCACCGGTACTCCGACGCGGACTGGGCGTCACCGTGGCGATGGCCGCAGTTGGAACCGCCATCCAGATCATCGTTCCGATCGCCCTTCAGCAGATCGTCGATGAAGAGCTTCTCACGCCGGAACAGATCGACCTGAGCCGCGTTGGAACGAAGGTGCTGCTCGCCGGGATCGCTCTGGTAGTCGGCGCCTGGGTAGGTCGCGCCGCTCTCCTACGCCTCGTCAAAGCATCGTCGACCGGGCTCTCCGACCTCCGCCAGATGACCTTCGCCCATCTGTTGAAACGGTCTGTTCTCCATGTTGATGCAGAACGCCGTGGCTCTCTGGTGTCACGGGTCACAACCGACATCGCAACGCTGCAGGGGTTCATGGACTGGGGTGGTGTCGGCATGCTGACATCGGGATCGCAGGTGCTACTGGCGCTGGTAGCGATGTATGTGTACCAATGGCAGCTGGCTCTGTTGGTGACGGTGGGCGTGGCCCTCTACGCCATCTTGATGATCTGGTTCCAGAGGATCCTCCAGCGCAGCTACGACCGTGTGCGGAGACGGGTGGCCAACAGCCTGGCGGTTCTCTCCGAGGCCATCTCAGCGCTTCCTGTGGTGAGGGCGTACGGTGTTGAACGAGCCACTCAGAATCGAGTTGCCGATGCGTTGGAGGAACGTTTCCAATCGGAATACCGAACAATGCGATTCGGGAACATCCTGTTCAGCTCGGCAGAACTGTTCGCGGGCATATTGATGGCCGCAGTCGTGGCGGCCGGCCTGGCCATCGGAACCTCCCCCGGTCGGCTGCTGGCATTCTTGTTCCTGGTCAATTTGCTCACGGAGCCTGTGCAAATGATGGTCGAAGTGCTGGAGACTGCGCAGTCGGCAGCCTCGGGGATGCGCAGGATTCTGGGTGAGATTCATTCCGAGGTGGAAATCCCCGATCCGGTCGACGGACAACAGCTACCGGCCGGAACCCTGGATCTGCGCTTCAGCGGTGTTTCCCACAAGTACGGAGACGGTCCCGAGGTTCTCAGAAACGTCAACGTCAGCGTTGCAGCCGGCTCGCGAATAGCCGTGGTCGGCGAAACCGGCTCCGGCAAGACTACATTCGCCAAACTCGCAGTACGCCTCCTGGTACCGGTGGCGGGGACAATCGAGATCGGTGGAGTGCCTCTCGATCAGATCGCCTTCTCCTCGCTCCGCCGGAGAGTGGCGTTCGTTCCTCAGGAAGGCTTCCTCTTCGAGGGCACCGTGGCCGACAACATCCGCTACGGGAACCCGGAGGCGACAGATCGTGAGATACGGACTGCCTTCGTTGAACTCGACCTGGATCAGTGGCTCGATCGGCTGCCCAACGGCCTCGCTTCGCATGTGGGTGAGCGCGGTGGAGACCTATCTGCGGGTGAACGCCAACTCGTTGCCCTTGTACGGGCATGGATATCGGTACCCGATCTGCTTGTCCTCGATGAGGCCACCTCGGCGGTGGACCCCCAACTCGACGTTCAACTCCGCAGAGCGATGGAACGGTTGACGAGCGGGAGAACCGCCATCACGATCGCCCACCGGTTGGCGACCGCGGAGGCCGCTGAGACGGTGCTTGTCTTCGATCAGGGCGTGCTGGCCGAACAGGGCCACCACCGGGACCTTCTGGCGGCGGGAGGCGTTTACGCAGGCTTGCATGCAGATTGGGTCACCGGTACCAAGAGCGTGTAGCTTGCGCAGCTCTCAACCATCAGCTCTCAGCGATCAGATGGAGCGGCAACGGAGCCTAGATTTGCCGACTCCTGATGACCTCGACTCGGGTTATCCGGCGGCGGCGTGTCCCGATGACCCTGAGGAGGTAGCCGGGTACCTCTACCTCATCACCCACCTCGGGCACCCGACCGGCCAAAGCGAAGATCATGCCGGCAACGGTGTTCCAGTCACCTTCTGGTAGCGGAGCATCGACGAGCTCGGCGAGGTCCTCGATCGGTAGGGCGGCATCAATGGACCAACGGCCGTCCGCTACGAGCGATACAGGCACCGGGTCAGCGCTCTCGCTGAGCGAGCCGAGCAGTTCCTCGGCAATGTCCTCGACGGTGACGAGCCCGGCCGTGCCGCCGTATTCATCCACTATGACCGCCAGATGGATCCGAGACTGCTGCATCTCACCCAGCAAGTCCATCACCCGTTTCGACTCCGGAACGACCAACGGCTCCGCAGCCAGTGTGGCCACCGTCAACAGGTCTCTTCTTGTTTCCGGCACCCGGACCAGATCCCGTAGGAGCACCACGCCAACGATGTCTTCGGAATCATCCGCGTAGACGGCCAAGCGACGATGGCCGGCCTCGAGGGCAACAATGAGGGCGAGGTCCAGGGTGGCGTCCGCAGCAACGGCAACGATGTCCGCCCGGGGCACCATGATGTCGTCGACGCGCCGATCGCCGAGACGGAAGGCACGCTCGATCAATCCGAGATCCTCGGGTGTGATCTCGCCTTCCTTGGCTGCACGGGAGGCCAGCCGTCGAAGTTCATCCTCGGTCACGGTCGGTGAGGTAGTCACGCCCTTGCCGGGCATCTGGATGTCGGCGAACCACACCAAGGCCCGCACGATCGGTCGGAGTATGAGTTCTA
>JBLYYS010000188.1:0-2707 GCA_048550235.1 Acidimicrobiia bacterium
CCACCCGGCAGAAGGCACTAGCGGATCTGGGACGACCTGGCCCGTTCAGAGAGTTCAACGAGTTGGTAGCGCGTGGCCTGGAGCCGGGATCCGAGCGCAACAACGAACAGGCCCAGCAACTCGTAGCCAAGGGTGTGATCCTCATCGCAAGCGGCCCGCACTGCGTCTCCGGCGAAACGGAACGCGGTCGTCGGTGCCACCGCTCTCGATGTGAATTGCCACCGGTGAGGCGGGTACAGCCATGAGATACCAAGTAGATTGCCGGGCCTCAGAATCTGGATGCCTATCGGTTCGGTGCCCCGGCCGGCAATCTCCAGCGCCACCCTCCCGGAGGAGATCAGGAAGAAGTCGATCGCCGGATCATCCTGCCGGAACAGGATTTCACCTTCCTCGTAGCGGGTCTCATCTACGAAGTTCGAGAGGAAACGAAGATGTTGCTCGCTCAGGCCTTCCAGAAACGGCTGCCTCTGAAGTTCGGCCGCCAGATCAATCACTGATCAACTCCCTTTCGCAGGGCTACTACCTCCCACTCCAACCGGTCCCCCCAGGATGAACCGCGGGTGGCATAGAACCAACGTACGGGTGTTGACCTCCGGCCTATAGAGGAATGCAGCCGTTTCCATGTATCCACTTGGCCCAACAATGCAGTGACCCTCTCTCCCGGCATACAATCGGGGTTATGGATCGCCTGGACACCAAACTCCACACCGAGCCGGCGTGGCCTGATGGCGGGCGACCGATCGTCTTTCTCGGTGATGCGTCATCGCGGCTGGAAAGACGTTTCATCGAATCGTGGATAGCCCGCCACTCCAACGGCCGCCCCCACGACCTTCTCTGGCTGCCACCGTCCCGACGGCCACGTGGCCCCCGACGCCTGGACCCGCGCCTGGAGCATCGGCTCAGGGAGAACGACGACGCACTCCTGGTACCAATCCGGGTGGCCTGGTTTCCCCCGGAACGCATGGGCAAGCGCTCGGTGACTCTGATGGACCTGCTCAAATTCGGCGATCCTCGGGACCCGGATGCTCTCCGCCAGTATCTGACCCTGTCCGGGAGTCCGGATCGACGCAAGCTGATCATGGGACAACCGGCATCGATCAATGAACTCCTGGAGATCCACCTGGCGTCGGTGGAGACCCGGACACCCGGCGAGTTCGTCTCTCACAGGGCCTGGCTGGCCCTAGAACGGGCCGAGCGTCGTCAACGCGGTAATCGCTACAAAGTCCCCCGGTTCGTGGCCGAGGATCTGACCGGCTCACAGGAGTTCCTCGACACGATGGCGAAAGTCGCCGAAAACGAAGGTCGGACGATCGAATCAGCCCGGCGGCGTTCTCAGCGTTACTTGCGGGAGATTGCCGCGTCGCATTCACCTCTAGTGATCGACCTCATCGCCAATGCTATTCATTGGTTGTACCGGCAGGGGTACGGGACCATCCATTACGACGAACACGAGATACGGGACCTGTACGAGTTGGGTCAGGACCACCCCCTCGTGTTCCTTCCCTCACACAAATCGCAACTCGATCGACTGGTGCTTCAATATCTACTCTGGGAAAACGACCTTCCTCCCAACCACACCGCCGGTGGGATCAACCTCAATTTCTTCCCGGTCGGTCAGCTCGTCCGCCGCACCGGCGTGTTCTTCATACGTCGGTCCTTCTCCGACAACGAGCTCTACAAACATGTACTCCGGAGTTACATCGACTATCTAATCGAGAAACGGTTCCCTCTCGAGTGGTACCTCGAAGGAGGTCGGTCTCGTTCGGGCAAACTGCTCCCCCCACGCTTCGGCATGCTTTCGTATGTGGTCGATTCCCATCACCGGGGCAAATCTGAAGATGTGTATCTGATCCCCACCTCTATCGCATACGATCAGATCTTCGACGTCGGCTCCTACGCCGCCGAGCAGCGTGGTTCCGCCAAAGAATCCGAAAGTGTTGGCTGGTTGTACGAGTCGATCAAGACGCTTCGGCGCCGTTACGGCGATATACACGTACGATTCGGTGCACCGATTTCAATGAACGCCGAGTGTGTCCCTGAGGCCTCGCCGACTGAGCGATCTCTCAACGTACAGAAGCTCGCCTTCAAGGCCCTTCGAGGAGTCAACAAGGTGACTCCAATCACCCCGACCTCCGTCGTCACCCTGGCTTTGCTGGTCAATGAGGACCGGGCAATGACCGTCGAGGAAATCCGAGAGGAACTCCGCGGGCTCGTCGGCTACATACTCAGACGGCGCCTTCCTACAACCGAGCGTGTTCGATTCGGAGGCACGATCCAGGTTCAGGAGGTCCTCGACCGGCTCAGCGAACACAACATCGTGACCAGGTTTGATCAGGGTCGGATCCCGGTTTATCGGATTCAGGAGACCCAGTATCTGGCTGCGGCCTACTACCGGAACACAATCGTTCACTACTTCGTTGCCGGGGCCATCGCAGAGTTGGCTCTGCTTCGGGCAGCCGAGTCGAGCGAAGGGGACGTCACAGACGTGTTCTGGGACGAGGTCATGAGACTGCGGGACCTCCTCAAGTTCGAATTCTTCTTCTCCACCAAGAGTGACTTCATGGATGAGGTTCGAACCGAGCTTGCCCGGTTCCGAGAAGGTTGGGAGGTCGCGCTGGCAGGTGGACCTGCCGCTGCTCGCGATCTCCTAAACCGTCTGAGCCCGCTGCGAGCGCATTGGGCCCTGGGACCATTCCTCGAGGCATAC
>JBLYYS010000189.1:0-2552 GCA_048550235.1 Acidimicrobiia bacterium
CGATCAGTTCCATGCCGGCTCGCACGGCTCGCTCGGCATCGTCCTCGTTGGTGGCGACGGCGCCCCAGGCGGCCATGACGGCATCGCCGATGAACTTCTCGACCATGCCGCCGAACCGCTCGATGATCTCCCGGCTGCGATCGAAGTAATCGGAGAGGAACGCTCGCACATCCTCGGCATCCCGGCCTTCAGAGAACGACGTGTAGTTGACGAGGTCGACGAAGAGAACCGAAACGATCCTTCGCTCGAGATCGATGCTCGGCTCTGCCGTGACGGCTGCCGAAGGCGCTACTCCCCCGCCGGCCCCTAGATCAGTGCCGCATTCGCCGCAGAACCGATTGCCGGGTGGGTTCTCCGTTCCGCAACTCAGGCATGCAGCTGCCAGCTTGGTGCCACAGTTACCGCAGAACTTCTGGCCGGGCGCGTTCTCGTGTCCGCAGTTGGAGCAATGCATAGTTAGTCCCGCCGACGATCGGATTCGGGTTCCGGTTCCCCTCAGTCATGTTGCGTTTCTTGCCAGAATCGACCCCAAGATACGCGACTCAATGGCGTTATGTCACTATTGCGGCCGATTGGCTGCGGCATTCGCCGACCGAAGATCTCGAAGAATCGACGCCGATAACGTGTTCCACGAGTGTGGAAGCTGCACGACCAGATCTTCGTTGACCCGGCAAGGCACCGGCGCGATGCTGAACAAAGCGACGCCCCAAAGATGAGAGAGGTTGTCGTGTGTGGGGCGTCGCCTGTTTCGCCGGACGCGAGGGATTCCTGCCCGTAAGCACCTCGTGCCTTCCGGCTATCGAGAGAGGGGACGTATCGATGGACGCAGCACTTTTCATCCAGTACAAGCGCCCGTTCGTGGGCCGTGAATCGCTTGCCATGGAGAGCTTCCAGGATGCCATGACGTTCTTCGGGAAGCAGGCGGCCGACGGGCACTGTCAGCCACCAGCTGCCTACATGGGTGTCGACGGCGGCATGATGATCATTCACGGCGAGCGGATGGCGCTCTTTGAACTGACCGGCGGTGAGGAGTTCCACCGCGTCTTCGCCAAGGCAGAATTCGCCACCGACGGCCTGCGGCATGAACTCATGGTTACGGGAGAAGGGCTCGCCACCGAGATGAGTCACTGGACCCAAATCGGCGTCGAGCTGGGTCTGATGGAAGTCCCGGTCTAACTCACCTCATCAACGAAGAACTCCCGGCCGTGAAACCGGGAGTTCTTCGGTGGAGGATTGTCTCAGTCAGCCGCCGTAGTCGACGTCCAACAGGTGCATATTGAAGCCGCTCGGTCCATCGCTGAACTTGGCGACGGTCTTCAGATGGACCAAGTCGCCTGCTCTCGTCACCACTTTGCCGTTGATCCAGTTGTGGATGTTGGCGGTGCCGTCGGGCGTGACCCTCAGGTGGAACGTGAGGGTTCCCTCCCCTACCGCCACGGTTTCGGGCGGAACCGTCGACTCGTCACCGTCGGTGGCCGCAGCACAGGCTTCCTCGATCCACGGCCAGATGTCGTCGAGCGCAGGCCCAGCGGTGTCCTCGAATACCAGGATGCCTTCGCCATGCAGGCTCCAGCGCTCCTGGAAAGTTCCGTTTCTAGGCAGCACGAAGGAGGCGGATGGCTGTGTGAATCCCTCCTCCTCTTCGCAGCCGACCGCCAGTTCCGGTCCGGTGAGAACGATGTAGCCCGAGCCCCGGTACACAAACCCGAGGTTCTCGCTCGGTCCACGGACAACGGCGCCCGACTCTGCAGGCGGCGTCGCGTATGCGACGGGTGCGACGGCGAGAACCATCGCGGCGATCAGTGCACCCAGAAGGATGCGGCGTGTTGAGGTCATGTCTCCCCTCTCTGCCCACCAGAAGCGGGCGGAACGGCCGAGTGGTATTTCCAACGGCCTCGCACCACAAGATGCACGAGAGGCCTCACAGATACCTAACAATCTGGAAAGCTGATCGAGCGTGAGAAGGGAACTACCGACCCGACGGTACTCTCAGTGGCCGCTCGAGAAAGGCCGGATGGTCTACGGTGATCTCCCTTTGTCGACGTATCGATGGCCTAGCGGGCTGACCCAGGCGTGATCGCCCGAGTCGGATCGCCGGTAGCGCCACCCGGCTCGATGCCGCAGGATGTGATGGCGCCGGCAAAGAGGGGCGAGGCCGTGAACGGATGTGCAGTGACTTTGCCCCCACGGAGTGCTGTGGTCGAGGTCGCACCGTGACGCCGGTACCCGGCATCCGGGAAACACGCACGTGGGATACATGGACTCGATCAATCGACGGGCTGCCGCGCTGGGACGGCGGCGGGTCACGCCGGCCTGGAGCGAACGGCGCTCTGAATCGGTGACAACAAAGCGCCATTCCTCGAAACGGGAGGATTCGGCAACCTGCCGTGCGATGTCGGAGATGACCGGTCCGTAGCCGGCGAGATCACCGGATGCCTCGGATAATCCGGCCAGAGTGGCCAGATCGACCGTCAGCACCACTGCTCCCCGTCGAGACTTGCTCGCCGAAGGGGAGTGCAGCGGATCGAGCATGTCCAAGATGACGTCGGCGC
>JBLYYS010000190.1:0-9186 GCA_048550235.1 Acidimicrobiia bacterium
AAAACCTCCTCAGATCCCAGCTTCCGCGACCGGGCGAGCGCGGTTACACTCAACGCACTTCCCCGCGCGGCTTTCTGAGTCACGCGTCCATCCTGCTCCGTCAGATAGGCGGGGCCTTCCACACAGGTGGATGTCCAGAGGAGGAGAACAAATGAGGAACTACGAGGTGATGACCATTCACCGGCCTGAGTTCGTCGAGGACGACGTCAGGTCGAAGGTCAAAGAGATCGAAGCGCTGCTACAAGCACGTGGCGCCGAGATCACCGATACAGATTTCTGGGGCAAGCGCCGCTTCGCCTACGAGATCAATCACATTCGAGAGGGCTACTACTCGGTGGTCCAATTCGATCTCGATGAATCGACCGATACATTGGATGACCTCGATCGGGCACTGTCGTTGTCCGACGCAGTCGTACGACACAAGGTCGTCCGCCGGGACAACCGCTGATACACGGGATCTGTCACACCTTCTGTTCATAGTGAAGGTGTCCATCCCGAGGAGAGAAGAACATGGCGACAAATACCGTGACGGTCATCGGCAATCTGGTCGAGGATCCCGAACTACGTTTTACCGGCTCCGGCGTGGCAATGGCCCGCATCCGGTGCGCGGTCAACCGGCGTTGGCGTGACCAACAGGGCGAGTGGCAGGAGGAAACCAGTTTCCTCGGCGGAACCCTGTGGCGCGAAGCTGCCGAGAACGCGGCCGAATCCCTTCAGAAGGGTATGCGGGTGATCATCACCGGCCGGCTAGAGCAGCGGAGTTGGGAAACCCAGGATGGAGACAAACGATCCGTCGTTGAGATCTCGATCGATGAACTCGGTCCCAGCCTCAGGTGGGCAACCGCCACGGTATCCAAGACGCAGCGTCAAGGTGGAGGCGACTTTGGAGGCAATGCTTCCGGATCGATTCCCGCTGCTCCCGTCGCCCGCGAGACATACGGCCCCGATGAGGCGCCGTTCTAGGAGACGAAATGGCACGCCCCCAAAAACGTAGAAAACGCAGGCCGGAAAACGGCCGCAGGTTCAAGAAGAAGGTCTGTTACTTCTGCAAGGAGAAGATCGACTACATCGACTACAAGGATGTAGCGATTCTCCGCAAGTACATGTCGGATCGGGCCAAGATCCGTTCGCGTCGAGTTACGGGCAACTGCACTCAGCACCAGCGTGAGGTCGCCATTGCCATCAAGAACGCCCGCGAGATGGCCCTGATGCCCTACGTAAGCCGATGACGAAACTAATTCTCATCAAAGACGTTGATGGTGTCGGAACAGCCGGCGATGTGGTGGAGGTATCCGACGGATACGCCCGCAACTTCCTGGTACCGAAGCATCTAGCCGTCAAGGCCAGCACTGGTGCATTGAAGAATGCCGAAGACGCCAAGAAGGCTCGCGAGGAAACAACCAAACGATTGCGTGCAGAAGCTGAAGCTGTAGCAACCCAGCTGGTTGGGACCAGGGTGGTAATCGCCGCCCAGTCAGGTGATGAAGGCAAACTCTTCGGGTCAATCGGCATCGCCGACATCGTCGAAGGTGTTCAGAAGTTCACCGGCGTCGAACTGGATCGCAGGACGGTTCGTCTCGACGAGCCGATCAAGACGATCGGTTTGCACGAGGCCACCATCAAGCTGCATTCCGACGTCGAGTTCCCGCTCTCGTTGGACATCATTCCCGCCTGATGGCAACAGAGGCCCGACCACAGACGGGCCGGTCGACGGCTCCCCCAGAATCTCGGGGTAGTTCAGGTCGCGTGCCTCCGCACAACTTGGAAGCAGAGGAATCGGTCCTCGGGGCCGTGATGCTGTCGTCCGATGCCGCCAATGCGGTGATGGACAAGCTCAACCCCGAGGACTTCTATGTGCCCGCCCACCAGGCGATCTTCGAGTCGATCACTCAGCTGTACAACGGGAACCAGCCGATCGACGTGGTAACGGTCTCCGATCTCTTGCGCAGGAGCGAGGAACTCGACCGGGTCGGCGGGGTCATGTACCTGACGGAACTCATGGAACGGGTACCGACGGCATCCAATGTCGATTACTACTCCAATATCGTCGAAGAGCATGCCATGCGCCGGAACTTGCTCCAGGCCGGGGCGAGGATCACCGACTTCGCCCTGCAAACCGACCAGGAAATCATCGACGTCCTCGACAACGCGGAACAGACAGTTCTGGGTGTAGCCGAGCGTAGGGTGGGCGATGGGCTTCAGCCGATAGCTCCGATGCTGCAGTCGACCCTCGAGGTCATCGAGGAACTCGAAGCGACCGGCGATTCCATCACCGGTTTGGCGACCGGCTATCGGGACCTCGACGCAAAACTGGCGGGACTCCATCCAGCCAACCTGCTCATCGTTGCGGCAAGGCCCAGCATGGGCAAATGCTTGGTGGGTTCAACCCGGGTGGTTGATCCGAAGACCGGTGCCATGGTGACGGTGGCCGATCTTGTCAATGACGTAGAGTCGCATGGGCTTCAGCACCTACTTGCCTTCGATGAGTACGACCAGAGTCTGGTCACAGCCAGTCCGACGGCGTGGGCCGACAATGGAGTCCGGGAGACTTTCCGGGTGACAACCAGGCTGGGCAGGACGATCACTGCCACCTCAAATCACCCGCTCCTCACGTGGCAGGGTTGGACGCCGGTGTCTGAGATGACAGTCGGACGACCGATCGGCGTTGCCGGTCGGGTGGACGTATTCGGCGTGGAACCTCTTCCGGACGCAGAGGTGTCATTGCTCGGACTGCTCATCGGCGACGGAACACTCACAGGCACCTGTCCGAAGTTCACAACATCGAGCGAACAGATGTTGAGCGAACTGGAGGCCCGGGTGAATGAGATCGGCATGCAAGTCACCGGTCACGCCGACTCCTCCCTGACCTATCGGATTGTCAGAAGGTCAGACCGGCCATCCCAGAGGGACGTCGCAGCTCTTGCAGGTGTTTCCGATGCGACGGTGTCGTTGTCCTTGTCAGATGCAGAGGGTCCGTCGGACGCCACTCGGAGACGCGTGCGATCCGCCGCCAACGAATTGGGCTATCGGAACGAGGGTTCCCAACCGCCCAATCAGCTCGTCCAAACCCTCTCGGAGCACGGGATCTGGGGGTCGGTCGCCTCCACCAAGTTTGTGCCGGACGCGATATTCCGCTTGCCCAAGTCCCAGACTGCATTGTTCCTTTCTCGACTCTATGCGACAGATGGGTCGGCTTGGGTATCGGCAGATTCATATCGAATCGAATACGTGACCGTCTCGGAGCAACTTGCCAAAGACGTGCAACACCTTCTGCTGCGGTTTGGAATCGTGGCCAAGCTGCGTCGACGGGAAGTGAAGTACAAGGAAACGACGCGAGTTGCCTTCGAAGTCGCAATCCAGGATCCGGATTCGGTCAGGACCTTTGCCGACGAGATCGGAATCTTCACCAAGGAACGACAGGTTCAGGATGTTCTCGCCCTAGCCGAGTCCCGTCGACGCTCTCGATCCTATTCGCAGCTACTGCCGATGGAAGCCTGGAATGAGATCCTGGCCGAGAAGGGGTCCACAACCTGGGCCGAGGTGTCGGAACGTTGCGGTAGGCCACGTAGCCACAACTGGCATGTCGGGACCCGTCGGCCTTCGCGCCGGATCGTGGCCGAACTGGCTCAGGCCCTCGACAGTGATGTCCTGAGGAAGCTGGCATCGTCGGACATCGTTTGGGACGACATCGTCTCCATCGAACCCGCCGGGAAGCAGAGGACCTACGACATTGAAGTTCCGATCTATTCGAACTTCGTTGCCGACGACGTTGTGGTTCACAACAGCACGTTGGCCCTCAACATTGCATCAAATGTGGCGATGGACGGCGGAACGGTTGCTGTGTTCTCGCTCGAAATGAGCAAGGAAGAGATCATCCAGCGCATGCTCTGCTCTGTCGGTCGCGTTGATTCCATGGCTCTCCGCACCGGTCAGCTCGATGCCCGCGGATGGCAACGAGTGGTCAACGCCGCATCGAAGATGTACCCGGCACCCGTCTACGTCGACGACAGCGCTTCTGTGACGGTGACGGATATTCGGGCCAAGTCCCGCCGACTGAAGCGGCAGCACGGACTTTCTCTGATAGTCGTCGACTACCTCCAACTGATGCAGGGGCGGAACCGTGAGAACAGGCAGCAGGAGATCGCAGAGATCAGCCGAAACCTGAAGAACTTGGCGAGAGAACTGGACGTCCCGATCATCGCGGCTTCTCAGCTCAACCGTGGGTTGGAGGCCAGAGAGGACAAGCGACCCCGTCTCGGCGACCTGCGCGAATCGGGCGCAATCGAACAAGATGCCGACATCGTTCTGTTCATCTACCGGCACGAGTACTACTACCCCGATGATCCCGAATCCAAAGGCCTGGCTGAGATCATCGTCTCCAAACATCGAGCGGGGGCAACGGGAAAGGTCGACATGACGTTCCTGCCCAGATACACGCTGTTCGCCGACGTCGGCAGGGACGTAGGTCCGTAGGCACAACTACCCGTCGCGAAGGGCCGGACAGCATCTGCCACCGGGCTTACTCTCGGAATTGAGAGCCAAGAAGGTGGACGATGGAGTACGCGATCCGGCCGTCCGACGATGGCAGATACGTCATCCTCGAAATGGTGGGTGAGGTGACGATTCCGGAGGTGATGCAAGCCCTTGTCGAATCCCATTCGATGGGTGGTCGGCTGGGTGTTCGCTGCTTCCTCGTTGATGCAACTGCCGCGCGCAACAACGAGCTTGCATTGTCAAACTTCAAGTTCGCGCAAGACGATATTCCCGACATGCCGGCTATCGACAAGCTCGCGTGCATTGCAAGTCTCGTCGAACCTGCCGACCACTCGCACGACTTCTTCGAGGCGGCGACGCGAGGGGCGGGGTACGACTTCACCATCTTTCGCGATCGAGGTTTGGCGATTGAGCATCTTCACAGGGCCGCCGATCGATTCGACCGGCTTCAGCGACATGCCGGGGACCCCGCTAAAGGATGAGACCCCCTTGGGAGAGGGGGTCTCAATCGTTCTCGCCGGCCGCCGGTCGGGAAGAGTCGGAGGAAGGGGGTCTCCGTAAGTGCTCGGCAGTGCGTATCCGGTGAAAACGTTCTACACCCCTTATCGGCGCGCGATTGAACGCACTTGAGAGGTTTTCTGGAAGTGGTCGGTAGGCTGCGGCGATGTCTAGACGATGGGTCGCCGCCGCAACGCTCGCTGCCGTTTCCGCCTCATGGGGGACCATCCCGCTCATCGTTCGGAACGTCGAACTTCCCGCCGAGCAACTCGTCGCGGCCAGGCTTTGGCTGGGTGCTTTGCCGGTGCTGGCTTGGATTTCGCTCAGAGATCGGCACCACCTCCCGGCGGTCGATCGGCCACGGGTAGTTGCTCTGGGTCTCATTCTGGCCGCCCATTGGGCCGCCTTCTTCTGGTCGCTCAAGACGACCACGGTCGCGATCGCCTTGGTGCTCGTATACCTGGCACCTGTGATCCTCGCCTCTCTTGCTCCGCGGATTCTCGGTGAATCGACCACCGGTCGTACGTGGGTAGCGGTGACCCTGGCAATAGCGGGCGTGGTCCTCGTGGCTCGACCGGGCGATGGAGCGACCGTTGCCGGAACGATCTCGGGTGTCCTGGCGGCGGTGACCCTGGCGGCCTTGATCCTGGTTGGTAAACCGGTCGCCCTTCGCCTGGGTGGATTGCGATTGGCCGCCTATGAACACTCGGTGGCCGCGCTGGTGATGACTCCGTGGGCTATGGGCGCTCTCTTCGACGTGCCGTGGGAGCAGGCTGGCAATCCATCGGCGTTGGAAGGTTGGTGGGAGTTGCTCATACTCGGTGTGGTGTTGACGGGGATCACCGGTGTGATGTACTGGGCTGCGGTGTCTCACCTGCCGGTCGCGAGTGTAGGTGTAATCATGTTTGTTGAACCGGCTTCCGCGGTGATCTGGGCTGCCCTGTTCCTCGGAGAAACTCCGGGACTGGTTTCGACCGTCGGCGTAGTACTGGTGATCGGGGCCGGAATTCTGGCTGCGCTGGATCAGCGCAGCCAGGTGGGACATAGTTCAAGATATCTGTTGGGTGACCGATGAATCTGGAGTTGGTCCGAAAGGGGGAATAGGTGTGGCAGGAAGTCGCTGAAGGCGTTTACCGTCGTCGATACGAATCACTGGATCTCAATGTCGGCGTCGTGATCGGGGGTGAGGGCGTTCTCGTCATCGACACTCGCGCCTCCCATCGACAGGCTCAGCAGCTTCTGGATGAGCTGAGGATTTTGACGGACCTCCCGCCTCGCTGGGTTCTCAATACGCACTACCACTGGGACCACTGCTGGGGCAACGCGCTGTTCCCTGCTGCCCAAATCTGGGGCCACGAGCGGTGCCGCGCGGCTCTCATGACCGATGGTGAGGAGGCCCGAAGGCGCGTAATCGACTCACTTCCCCCGGAACACCATGGGGACGTCGAGGAGGTGCTGATCACCCCGCCTGATCACACTTTCGGTATCCGGCATGCGATAGACCTTGGGGGACGGGTGGTTGAGTTCAAACACCTCGGGCTTGGTCACACGGACAGCGATGTAGTCGTACAAGTGGCCGATTCGGGGGTTCTCTTTGCCGGTGATCTGATTGAAGAGGGCGCCCCCCCTGCATTTCTGGACTCATATCCGTTGGACTGGCCGGAGACTCTCGACGCTTTGCTCGGGATGGTCCGGGATGCGGTGGTTCCCGGCCATGGTGACGTGGTAACCAGAGCCTTCATCGAAACGCAGCGAGCAGAGATCGCCGCCGTCGCCGCAACATGCCGGGCTGAGTACGTGAACGGAATCCCGGTCGACAAGGTGGATGTGCGGACGAGTCCGTATCCAGAGGCTGTGATGCGAGAAGCCCTGGAGCGCGCCTATCTACAGCTCGACGAGGCAGTGCCAAGCTAGGAGAAATCCTCGTGAACGCGTGAAGGCGTTGGCCCTCGTTGCCCCTGATACTTCGAACCGGCAGAGTCGCTGCCGTATGGATGGTCGGCCGCGGTCGAAAGCTGGTAGAAGCTGATCTGGCCGATCTTCATCTCCGGGTAGATGGCGATAGGCAGGTTCGCCACGTTGGAGAGTTCGAGAGTCAGATACCCATCGAATCCCGGATCGACGAAACCCGCCGTTGAATGAATCAGCAGGCCTACCCGCCCCAGACTCGATTTCCCTTCGAGGCGAGCAACGATGTCGTTGCCGAGCCGTACTCGTTCGAGGGTGGATCCCAATACGAATTCACCGGGGTGGAGAATGAAGGCCTCGTCGCCCTCAACTTCCACCATCGTCGTCAGGTCGAATTGCGGCGCCTTCGGATCGATATGGGGATACTTGTGGTTCTCGAAAACCCGAAAAAGGCGATCAACGCGGAGGTCAATGCTCGACGGCTGGATGTATGAGGCATCGAAGGGATCGATCTCGATGCGACCCGACGCCATCGCTTCCTTGATTGTCCGATCTGAGAAGATCATCCCGACACCCTGTCGATCGGTGGCACTCGCGCGTTCCTCGCTGATGGCCGAAAGCCGGCAGCTTGTGGAGCGGGTGAGGGGAATCGAACCCCCGTTCCAAGCTTGGGAAGCTCGTGTTCTACCACTGAACTACACCCGCAATCGCCACGATCTTACCAACCTCCACCCAAGAGGATTCTGGGCAGTAATGGGCATCATCAGTGCTACGCGATACTGCTCGAAAACCGGGATTAGGAGAAGACCGACACGCCTCCCCAGGTTGCTATGAGGACTCCCACAGCCATGAGGAACCAGGCTCTGCCCGGACGGAACTCACCCTGGACTCCTTCGGGACGCTCGCCCTTGCGGTGTTTCCACATAGCGAGACCGTTTCCGATGATAAGTGCAAGTCCGACTCCCAGGATCAACTCCGGGAAAATCAGGTCGAATCCGATGATGTCACCCATGAGGCTCGTCACCGTAGCCAGGTATCTTGGCTCTGAGGAATCTAGCGAGGAGCGTCATGTCACGGTCATGCCATGTGGTGAGGGTCTTCACCAGGGGGGACGAAGGAGGAAACCACCTCGGAGTAGTGACAGACATGGACGGCTTGACCGACGCCGATATGCAGAGCATCGCCGCCGACCTTGGGTTTTCAGAAACCATTTTCCTCGGTGGCGGAGATCCCCCTTCTGTTCGGATCTTCACTCCGGGTCGAGAGATGCCCTTCGCCGGACACCCCTTGGTGGGTATGGCCTGGCTGATGCGCGAACTGGGTGTTGCCCATCCCGGTGTTCTGTCGTGTGGGATCGGAGAGGTCATCATCGGCTATGAAGGCACGGCAGCATGGATCGAAGTTCAGGCCGAGCGTCCAGTGCGATCTGTGGATGACTCCGGTGCGGTTGCCAAACGACTCGGCCTTCCCGAGCCGGTCGACGCTGCATGGGTTGAAATGCCCATTCCGTATCTACTGATCGAGCTTCCGACTCCAGACGCTGTTGCCAGCGCCCGGTTGGATGAGGGGATTATGGAGTCAATGGGGATTGGTGAACTCAATCTCTTCTCCCGGTTGGGAGACCGAGGTGTGAAGGCACGCTTCTTCGCTCCTGAGGCCGGTGTCTTTGAGGATCCCGCCACCGGCAGTGCCGCAGTTGCACTCGCTTCAATGCTTGCTTCTCGCGGTCAGGCGTCTGGCAAGTTCGAAATCAGTCAGGGAGATGAGATTGGCCATCCCTCAGCGATCCTCCTCGACTGGAACCCAACCACGATCCGCATCGGCGGAACGGTCCGTCGAGTCGACGAACGCATCCTGAGTACCTGACGTTGGGGCGAGGCGGAGGGAGTAGATGTAGCAGTCGCGCGGGGTCGGGGCGATGTTCGGGTGGGTGGCCCAGCCTTCCAGGAGGCCGGCTCGCGAGAGGCCTGCCTTCTCGAGTACACGGCTCGAGGCGACGTTGTCGACGTCGGCATATCCCCAGACGCACTTGACCGCCGGTTCGTCTGCCGACCAGTCGACCACTGCTCGAACGGCTTCCGTTGCGTACCCCATACCCCAGAAACGGTGGGCGATGGCGTACCCGAGCTCGAGTCGATGGAAGTCCACCCGCGCTTCGATCATCCCGATCAGGTCACGGGAGTCGTTTAGTCGTATCACCCAGGCAAATGACTCGCCCTTCTCCCACCTGAGGAGGCGATCAGCAATGAATTCATCGACCTGGCTGATGTCGGTCCTCGGTGTCCA
>JBLYYS010000191.1:0-4807 GCA_048550235.1 Acidimicrobiia bacterium
ACCGGCAGCGTCGAATAGCTGCCCATCAAGACCATGAACTCGCCCACGAAGCCGTTGAGTCCCGGCAGGCCGATAGAGGCAAAGGCGGTGAACAGAAAAACACCCGAGAACCAGGGCGCTACCTGCCAGATACCGCCGAAGTCGGCGATCTTCTTCGTGTGGCGACGTTCGTAGATCATGCCGACCATGAGGAACAGCACGCCGGTGGTGATGCCGTGGTTGACCATCTGTATGACTGCACCCTCGACTGCCGCCTGCGTTAGCGCGAACGTTCCAAGGATGATGAAACCAAGGTGGCTAACCGACGAATAGGCGACGAGCTTCTTCAGATCCGGTTGCACGATGGCGACGTAGGCGCCATACAGAATTCCCACCACTGCCAAAGTCGCCATCACCGGCACCAGGTCAACCGATGCCTCGGGGAACAACCCCAGATTGAACCGGACAAAACCGTAGGTGCCCAGCTTCAGCAAGACGCCGGCCAGCATGACAGAACCGGCAGTTGGCGCCTCGACGTGTGCGTCGGGCAGCCAGGTGTGCAACGGGAAGAGCGGCACCTTGATTGCGAATGCCAGACCGAAAGCTCCGAACAGCCAGAGTTGGGCAGTGTTGGTCAACTCCAGGTTCAACAGATCCGGATAATTGAAGCTGAGCACGCCGGTCTGGTCACGGTGGAAAAAGGCCAGCGCGATGATCCCGGCCAGCATGAGCGCCGAGCCGAGCGCCGTGTAGATGAAGAACTTGTAGGCCGCGTAGATGCGACGCTCCCCACCCCAGACGCCGATGATGAAGTACATCGGGACCAGGACAACCTCGAAGAAGAGGAAGAACAGGACTAGGTCGAGGGCCACGAACACCCCGATGAGCCCGGCTTCGAGGATCAGCATGAAGACGACGAACAGCTTCGTGCGATCGGTGATCGCAGTGGACGCGGCCAGCGAGATAGGCACCAACAACGCCGTCAGCGCGACAAGTGCCAGTGAGATTCCGTCCACCCCTACATGCCAGGACATTCCCCACGGCTCATACCAGGGAGATTCGTGAACGAACTGGTACCCGGCGACGCCCTTCTCGAAGGCGAAGAACAACCAGCCGGCCAGCGCCAGCGGAATCATCGAAAGGGTGATTCCGAGTGGGAGGTGGAGTTCGGAACGACGATTCGGAACCAGCGCCACTATGACCGCGGCAGCAATCGGGGTGAGAATCAGGGCATCGAGAATCTGGAATTGCATCAGCGCCGGCCTCCTTCGTCGGCCGTCGCCGGTCGCGGGTCGCTAGTACCTGGTCGCGAGTCCGTCCAAGCTCTCTGTCGCGACTCGCGACTAGTAACTCGCGACTCCATACGGCAGGAGGTCATAGGCCACCCCTTGACAAGAACCATACGAGCAAGCCAACTGCACCGGCAGCGAGTAGAACTCCGTAGTTGCGGACGAAGCCGGTTTGAATCGGACGAATGGTCTCGCCCAGTCGTTTGACCGCGCCGGCGACACCGTTGACGATCCCATCAATGAACCCGAGATCGAACTTGAATGCGGCCCAGTTGGCGGCCGTCTTGCCCGGCAGCACAATCGTCTTGCCGTAGAACTTGTCGACCCAATAGGCGTTCTCCCAGGCGAAGATGGGCCGAGCAAACCTGCCGAGGATCCGCTCTCTGCGCTCCTCCGGACCGGCGTAAAGGCGATATGCCAGATAGATGCCGGTCAACCCGGCGAGCACGGCAACACCGGCCAGGATCCAGGCGGTGCCACCAGTGGCCGGATGTGCCATGTGGATGGCGCCTTCGGCCGTTTCGAAACTCGGCTCTAGGTAGTGCTCGAGACCCGTACGGAAGGGCGTGTTGACGAATCCACCCGCAACCGTGAGTCCCGCCAGTGCCACCAACGGCACAGTCATGAGCTTGGGCGACTCGTGTGGATGCACGCCCTCGTCCCAGCGAGGCTTGCCGAGGAACACCATCACGAACTGACGAGTCATGTAGAAGGCGGTGATACCAGCCGTCAGCAAGCCGATACCCCAGAGGACAACCATCCAGCCACCCTGGTTGAACGCAGCCCCCAGAATCTCGTCCTTCGACCAGAACCCGGCTAGTGGTGGCACGCCGGCGATCGCCAGCGTGGCTATTCCCATGGTCGTGGCGGTGACCGGCATCTTCTTCGCCAAGCCACCCATCTTGTCCATGTTCTGTTCGTCGGCCATGGCGTGGATGACCGAGCCGGCACCAAGGAACAACAGTGCCTTGAAGAAGGCATGAGTCATGAAGTGGAACATCCCCGCCACGTAGGCGGTGCTGCCGACCCCAATGAACATGTAGCCGAGCTGCGAGACTGTTGAGTACGCCAGTACCGCCTTGATGTCCTTCTGGGCAATGGCGATGGTGGCCGCCCACAAGGCCGTCAGGGCCCCAACGGTGGCGACCGTTGTAGCCGCGACAGGAGCCATCTCATAGATGGCGGCGTTCCTCGCCACCAGGTAGACGCCGGCTGTGACCATGGTGGCGGCGTGGATCAGGGCTGAGACCGGCGTCGGACCTTCCATTGCATCAGGCAGCCACACATACAACGGGATCTGCGCCGACTTGCCCGCCGCACCGACCAGCATCAGCAGACCGACCGCAGTTGCCAGGCCCGTGCTCAATCCGAGGTGTGGATCTTCGAGCACCTCGAACGACAGTGTGCCGAACTGAGTGAGGATGATCATCAGCGCCACCATGAACCCGAAGTCGCCGATCCTGTTGACGATGAATGCCTTCTTGCCCGCAGCAGCCGCCGACGGCTTCGTGTACCAGAAGGAGATCAGCAGGTAGGAACACAAGCCAACGGCTTCCCACCCGAGGAACAACATGGCGAAGTTGTCTGCCAGGACCAGCGTCAACATTCCGGTGGCAAACAGGTTCATGTAGGTGAAGAATCTGGAGAAACGCGCGTCGCCGTGCATGTATCCGATCGCATAGAAGTGGATGAGTGCTCCCACGCCGGTCACGACCAATGTCATGAGCGATGACAAGGGGTCCCACCTGATAGCGAATTCGGCACCGATGGATGGCATCCACGACCAGAGCACGACCGACTCGGGATGCCCACTGCCCTGGAAGAACGGAACCGCCGCCAGTAATGCGTAGACAAACGCACCCGACATGAGCAGGGAAGCGATCCATCCGGAACCGGGCTCACCGATCCGCTTGCCGAAGAAGTGCAGGAACACCGCACCGGCCGCAGGAAGAGCAACTATCAGCCAGATGAAGTCTGTCACTCGGCACCTCCGGTGCCGAGTACCTGGTACCTAGTACCTAGTACCTGGTTTCTGCTGGCCGGTGTATCAAGGGGTATGAGACGTCCCATTGCTATCCCCTCAACTCCGATAGATCATCGGCCGAAGCGCTCGACCTGCTCTGGAAGACCGAGACGATGATGGCCAGGCCGACCACGACCTCTGCTGCCGCCACTACGAGTACAAAGAACACGGCCAGTTGACCGTCGAGTGATCCGAGGGCTTTGCCGGCTGCGACGAACGTCAGGTTCACCGAGTTGAGCATCAGTTCGATCGACATGAACATCATGAGTGCGTTCCGCCGGATGAGCATGCCGCCTGCTCCGATCAGGAAGAGCACTGCCGCAAGCGTCAGATACCAACTCGCTGTGACTTCCATCACACGTCCTCCCGATCGCGGCGGCGGGGTCCGAAGTAGGCAAGTGCGATAGCTCCGGTTGCGGCGATGATCAACAGCAGCGACGTCGCCTCAAACGGCAAGATCCATTCAGTGAAGAGGAGTTGGCCGACTTCCTGCACGGTTCCGTTGGTCTCGACGGTCGATGTTGCCGGCCGAATCCAATCGAAACGACCGCCTACCACGGCAATTCCTGCGACCAGGACCACTACCAGACCGAGACCTGCCACCATCTGGCGCTGCCACGGGAGCTTCTCGGTCGTGTCCTCTTCCTTGTCGACACCGATCATCATGATGACGAAGAGGAACAGTGTCATAACGGCGCCGGCGTAGACGATGACCTGAACGGCGGCGACGAGGTGGGCAAGATGGACGACATAGAACACAGCGAGAGAGAACAGTGTCATCATCAGTCCCATCGCGCCGTACACCGCGTTCTTGGCGAAGACAACCGTTAGAGCTCCGAAGATGGCCACTGCGGCCAAGATGAAGAACAAGAAGAGCTCGATCATGATTCCTCACCCTCTTCACGGGCGTCGGTACCTGCTTCAGGGGGTGAAGAGGATCCCACCTCCCCGTCGAAGCCTCCGGCCTCGTCGGTACTCCCCCCTTCAGGGGGAGAAATCGGCTCCGGGCCCGCAGCCTTCAGAGCAAGGAAGTCCGGGAGGTCGGCCTCGATCTTCCGGGCAGGGCTCTGACCGGGTTCAGCAGGACGCAGCCCTACGCCGGCCGACTCACTCCAGGGTGTCTCACCTTCGTACGCGGCGCGTCCTCCGGGGGCAACAGCCCGCATCCATCCACCGGCATTGCGGAGTTCATCGATGTTCGCCAGCGGATCGTCCGGGAACATGTGATTCGGCGTTCCGTCCGCTTCGACCAGCAGCTCGCGCTTCGTGTAGATGGCGTCTTCCCGATTCGTCGTAGACATCTCGAAGAGATGGGTCATCGTGATCGCCTCGGTCGGACAAGCTTCGACGCACAAGGCACAGAAGATGCAGCGGAGCATGTTGATCTCGTAGACAAACCCGAACCGCTCCCCTGGTGAAACCGGAGCATCGATCGGGTTGTCGGCACCGCGTACATAAATGCAGCGCGCCGGACATGCACCGGCGCAGAGTTCACAGCCGATGCACTTCTCCATGC
>JBLYYS010000192.1:0-3820 GCA_048550235.1 Acidimicrobiia bacterium
CGGCGTCGAGTCGGACGACGCCGTCGAGGCGCCTCGTCAACTCTTCAAGCAGCCGGGCGTCGCTCTTGGTTGGCACGGTCCCGCGCAAAGTCACGACGCCATCGGCGACCTTCACATCGACGGCGCCTTCTTCGAGGAACAGAATCCGACGAATGACGTCTTCTCGAATCTCATCCTCGATGACATCGTCGGGGCGGGTAAATGCCGCAACAACATCCGCCCGGCTGATGACGCCTCGCAGCTTCCCTTCGGCATCCACGACCGGCAGTCGCTTCACGCCATGATTCACCATCACCCTGGCGGCCTCGGTGAGACTCGCTTCCGGGTAGATCACCACGGGGTCGAGCGTCATCGCCTGTTCAACGTTCTCGGCCTCGGCAATCTGGGGCTCGCTGAACAGAGCATCGAGCAGACGACGGCGGCGCGGCTCGGCGCGACCCGCTTCACGAGCCAGAAAGTCGGCCTCCGTGATGATCCCGACAATGCGGCCCTGATCATCCAATACAGGCAGACCGCTGACACCGAGGTCGGTCATCGTTCGCGCAGCTTCCTTGAGGCTCATCCCCGGCGTAACGGTCACCACTTCGGTTGTCATGAGGTCCAGGACTCGCACGTCAAGCTCCCTTCACGTCAGGACCGCCACTGGAACGGCGTCCAGACAGTCGTTTCAACTCACAAGATCCGTTTTCAGCGTAACCATCCCGAGCGGTGGTTTGGTCACTTCCCGACCCAGGCCTCTGGCGGGTAGTCCTGGTCCCGACGAGCGGCTAGGCGAGCGGCGTATGCGGCAGCCTCGCTTCTGCGGCTCATCTCCAGCTTGGCGAGCAGATTCGAAACGTAGTTTTTCACCGTCTTCTCGGCCAGGAACATCTGTTCGGAGATCTCCCGATTGGTCAGACCCTCTGCGATGTGGTCGAGGATCTTCCTCTCCTGCGGTGTGAGCCGGGCGAGAAGCGGGTCATCAGGTTCATCGCCGCGCAGCTTCCGAAACAGCCGGTCGGTCATTTCTCCGTCGAGGAGCGACTCACCCGCGGCAACCTTTCGCAGGTTGCTGACGAGATCATGTGAGTCGATGCGCTTGAGCACATAGCCGGAAGCTCCGGCCACGATGGCCGACATCAATGCCTCTTCGTCCGCGTAGGACGTGAGCATCAACACTTTCACACTCGGCCAGCGCGAACGAATCTCACGACAGGCTTCGACGCCAGAGCCATCCGGCAGCCGGACATCCATGACAACGACGTCCGGGGATTCGTAGCCGACCCGTCGGACAGCTTCAACGACGGAGCCTGCTTCACCGACGACCGAGAAGTCCTCCTCGGCTTCGAGGAGCGCTCTCAGACCTTGACGGACGATCTCATGATCGTCCACTACCACGATGCGCATATAGGTTTCTCCTGATTGCAGGCTAACCGGAAAGTGACTTTCGACTCTGGACCTTCCGCCCTCAAGTCACCGACCAAGGTCCCGAGTTCGGAAGATGCGCCGCGACGGGATAATCTCCTGTCCATGGTCGACGCAAAGCTCCCGGCCAGCAGACTCGCCCAAATGGTGGAGGGCGCGGCTGCTGTAGCCGGGCAAACCGATCTCACTGCCGTGCTCTGGACCACTGTGGAAACCGCAATGGATCTGACCGGCGCGACCTACGGAGCACTCGGAGTTCTCGGCGAGCACGGGACGCTCATCCAATTCCTGCACGTCGGTATCGACCCCGACCTTGCCGCCCGGATGGGTGAGCCTCCGCGTGGTCGGGGCGTTCTAGGGACGATCACGAGAATGGCCACGACTGTTCGACTCGACCGGCTCGCGGATCACCCGGATACCGTTGGTTTTCCCAAGCATCACCCGCCGATGGATACCTTTCTCGGAGTCCCAATCAAGATCGGTGATTCAGTGTTCGGCAACCTCTACCTAACGGAGAAACCGGGCGGCTTCACAATCGATGACGAAGCTCTCGTGGAAGCGCTGGCAGTCATCGCAGGATCGGCCATCTCGACTGCCCGATTGCAGAGACGCCTCCGTCGGGTGGCAGTGGTCGAGGACCGTGAGCGGATTGCCCGCGATCTTCACGACGCCATCATTCAGGATCTATTCGCGGTCGGCCTGTCCCTTCAAGCCCTCGGAGGAAGCATCCGCGACGACAACGTTCACGCCGGCCTCGACGAGGCGGTAGGGCGCCTCGATGACTCGATTGCTGCCCTGCGTAGGTACATCTTCGACCTACGCCCGCCGGTCTGGACGCGGCGCAACCTGCGCCTCGAGCTGGGCGATATGGTCGGGCAGCTAGCCGGCCCCTATGGAGCCGACGTGGAGGTTCACGTGTCAGCTGAGGCCGCTGAGCTTCCCGGACCGATTGTCGACGATGCTCTCCAGATGATCCGCGAAGCGCTCAGCAACGCCCTCCGACATTCAGGAGCGACCGCGATGTCGGTGACGATCGAGGAGGGTGCCGACTGCGTGCTCATCTCAGTGTCTGATGACGGCGATGGCTTCGATCCGACCACGGTTCAGAAGGGTATGGGTCTGGACAATCTCCGCTCACGGGCAGACAAAGCTCGGGGAACGACCTCGATCAACACCGCGCCCGGCCAGGGAACAACAGTCCTGATCAGCTTGCCGCTCTAGGGGCGGCCTCCGGCCAACGGCTAATTGCCAAAGGCCAACGGCTAATTGCTATTGATAATCTGCTTGTCGGCCGGTTCGGCGTCGTCGGCTTGACCTAGAGCCAAAGCGATTCGATCCATGAACGCTTTGACGCTCGATTCGGCAACACGATGCAGGAGGGCACGATCGAGTGCCTCTCCGACCGGTCCGAGTGGTGGGTCGTAGGAACCGCGGAAGGTCAACTGAGCCCGCGAGGACCCGAGAGGCGCGATGATGAGGTCCGCCAGCATCCTCGGGAAGAGACCGGGTGACCCGGTTGCGTCCCACATGAGCGGAACGGTTGTATGGGCGTGAGCCCTAATCGGTTCACCAACATGCAACGAAACCTCTTTGGCGAGGACCGGCGTTTTCCCCACTGCGAGGCGGGCCCGAATGTCTTCGCCGTCCCGGTAGGCAGCAGAAGCCCACGCGCCGAGTTCCTCGAAACGTTCGAGGAGTTCTCGTTCGACATTCCGAAATGGTCTGTCGACATAGACGAAGTAGTAAACAAACACCCTGTTATCGACCCTCTCTGGTGTGGAAACTTTCCCACGCCGACCGGAAAACGGCTAGGGACCAATGTCCCCGAGTGCCCGCCGAACCTCACCGCTGTGTCCTGGACGCACAGATATACTCTGGGGGGTATGACGACGTACCTGCCATATGGAAGGATCGGGAATGGAACAACGACCATACGGGCTGCGGGTGGTGCTCGACACCGGCCTCGACGAGGCCGAGGAACGAACTCGCGCTGCACTCGCCAGTGAAGGCTTTGGCGTCCTGACGGAGATCGACGTCAAGGCGACTATGAAGCAGAAGATCGACGTTGATCGTCCTGCCTACAAGATCCTCGGTGCCTGCAATCCCCACCTAGCCAATCGTGCACTCAATGCCGAAGAGGAGATCGGCCTGCTTCTCCCATGCAACGTGGTCGTCTTCGAGCACGAGTCCGGAACGGTCGTCGAAGCACTCGATCCAGGAATCATGAGCTCCGTAACCGACGTACCAGAAATGGCCACGATCGCCGCAGAGGCCCGCGAGAAGCTGGCAAGGGCGATATCTAGCCTGGAGAGCTAGGGAAGAAGCTGCAAGTAGCAAGTAGCAAGTAGCAAGTAGCAAGTAGCAAGTAGTAGGTAGTAGGTAGTAGGTAGTAGGTAGTAGGTCCCGCTCTCCCCCG
>JBLYYS010000193.1:0-10870 GCA_048550235.1 Acidimicrobiia bacterium
TCGATCCCGGATAGATGGTTGTTCATCTGCGCCATCCGGAGTTCGCTGTCGAAATCACCGACGCCACGAAGACCCTTGACGATCAGGTCGACACCCCGGTCCGTCGCGAATCCCACCAGCAGACCGTCGAAACTCTCAACGCTGAGGTTCTCGACACCGTGGAAGATCTCTCGGAGTAGCTGGACCCGTTCATTGGAGCTGAAAAGCGGGTTCTTCGATGGATTCGCGATGACGCCCACGACGACTTCATCGAAGACCGCAAGGGCTCGCCTGATCACATCGACATGGCCGTTGGTCGGTGGGTCGAAACTGCCCGGGCAGAGTGCGGTGGTCACGGCGTTGTCCTCTCGTATCGCCAGAGGCGGGTGCCTCCATATCGGCGCCCGTCCACTCTGGTCAGTCCCGGCGTTTCCGGTGGCGTATCCTCGCCGGCCGGTCGGTGAAGAACCACGGTACCTCCAACCCTCACGTTGTCGGCGATAAGCTTCAGTATCTCACCAACTGAAGCTAGTTCCAGGGCATACGGTGGGTCAACGAATACGAGATCGAACTGCTGATTGCATCTCTCGAGGTAGGCGGCAACATCGGATACGACGACCGATCCACCTAATCCGACCGAGTCGACGTTGTCGCGCAATGCTTCCAGCGCTCGCCTTCCTTGCTCGATGAATACGGCTGACTCGGCTCCGCGACTCAAGGCCTCCAACCCAAGCGAACCCGAGCCGGCATATAGATCGAGCACCGCAGCCCCGGGGAGCAGTGGTCCCAGAGAAGAGAAAAGTGCCTCGCGCGCCCGGTCCATCATCGGCCTGGTGGCCATTCCCTTGGGGCTTCGCAGCCTGCGTCCGCCTGCCTGACCGGCAATGATCCTCATGAGACAAACAGCCATTCGACCGCGTTGCCGAGAAGCTCCTGAATCTCATCTCGGAGCGCTTGATGGGCTCTCAGTTCCGGATCGTTCTTGACGAGCGCAAACGCCTCCCGCCTCGCCGCAATCAGCAGGTCGGTATCCCGCAGGATGTCGGCGAGGCGCAAGTCGGCCATACCCGACTGGCGGGCATCGAAGATGGTCCCTTGTCCGCGAATCCTGAGATCCTCTTCTGCCAGCCGGAACCCATCGGTCGTCGCCACCATTGCCGCCAGCCGGGCTTCTCCCTCATCGGTTGTCGGGTCGGCGACAAGTACACATGACGAGGCGTGAGCCCCGCGCCCGACCCGCCCCCTCAGTTGGTGCAGTTGACTGAGACCAAACCGATCCGCATCCTGGATGACCATCATCGAGGCATTCGAAATATCGATCCCCACCTCGATGACGGTGGTAGCGACCAACACATCGATTTCACCGTCACGGAATCTGGCCATCGTCGCTTCTTTGTCCTTGGACGGCATCTGGCCGTGGAGCAGCCCCAGCCTCAGGTCGGGAAACACGCCTTGCAGACGCTGATACTCGGCGGTGGCAGAGGCCGCCTCGATCTTGGCACTGTCCTCCACCAACGGGCAGACGTAGAACACCTGCCGGCCCTTGCCTACCTCTCGCCTGATCTCCTCGTAGACAGCGCTGAGGCCTAGGGGATCGATCACCCGGGTCTCCACGGGAGGGCGACCGGGTGGCATCTCGTCTAGCACCGAAACGTCCAGGTCGCCGTACAGCGTCATCGACAAGGTACGCGGGATGGGCGTGGCGGTCATGATCAACAGATCAGGGTCTACATCAACCGCCTTTTCCTTGAGGGAGACTCTTTGATGGACCCCGAACCGGTGTTGCTCGTCGACCACCGCCAATCCGAGTCGATCGAAACGTACACCCTCCTGGATCAATGCGTGGGTGCCCACCGCAATATCGATCTTCCCGGAGGCGATCCACCCGACCAGATCGTCGCGCCTCGTCGTGCCGGGCGGCCGGAAGTTGACCTCCGCGTGGTTGGCCGTCAGGAGAGCGAGCGACACCTGATGCTCGCCGGGCTCATCCACGAACAATGAGTCCATCCCAAAGTCGTCCGCCCCCACCGATGCTGGTGTCATCCCGGCCACTGCCAGGAGGTTGGAGATTCCAAGGAAGTGCTGTTCTGCGAGCACTTCGGTCGGTGCCATCACCGCCGTCTGGTATCCGCTTCCAACTGCGGCCAGCAGCGCGAACAGGGCAACGAGGGTCTTACCCGATCCGACCTCCCCTTGCAGCAAACGGTGCATCGGGTGTGGTTCGACGAGATCCACCATGATCTCGTGAATGGTACGGATCTGGGCATTGGTCGGCGGAAACGGGAGCGTCGCGGCAAAAGCGTATGTCATCGAATCTGCCTGGGCAGGAAGATCATCCAACGGTGCGTCGATTGCGCTCTCAACGACGGCGTCGGTATCGAGCGATGCCGCCAGTTCGGCTGCCACCAGTTGAGGGAGATCGTCCTCAGCCAGCCATGCGAGTTTCATCCTGGTCGCCATCTGCGTCAGGAACGACCTCACGGCGTCGGGGTCAATCTGATGACTGAAGCCCTTCGCTTGGTCGATCATTCTTTGTTTGTTCAAGGCGAGCGCAACCTCGAGCCGAAAGAACTCGTCAAAGATCAACCGCCGTTGTGCCGGTGCAAGATCTGCCATCGAATCTGGGAAGTGGATGTTGGCTATTGCCTCATCCCGCTCGATGACATCGATACGATCGAGAATATCCTCGGGCACTGGATCCGCGATCGGCCGGGAGCGCAGAAGCGCATTGTGTATCGCCCTACGCATGTGACCGGGACCAACTTCGCCCACCGAAGGGTGGATCGGGACGACACGGCCGGTAACCAGCGACTCGAGGTCACTGGTGAGCATGTCGACTGCAGGACTGTTCATCTGCCGCCGACCTTTGCGGACTTCGAGTTTGCCACTGATCGCTACTTCGGATCCTTGACTGAGCTGTCTCCCACGAAACGCCTGGTTGAACCAGGTACAGCGGAGACTGCCCGTCTCATCTCCTATCTCGGCTTCGACGATGGTCAGGTTGCGGCGGGGACGCCGGGTCGACACGGTGAGCACACGGCCCATGACGGTTACTTCCTCGCCGATGGGCAGCGAGGCGATCGGAGTGACCGCGCTTCGGTCCAGGTAGCGACGTGGTGTATGCAACAGAAGATCTGAGACCGATGTGAGTTCTGCTTTGCGCAGCGCTTGACCACGCTTCCCCGTCAGGCCCTTGACCTGCTCGATGGGGATGCCGTTCAAATAGGCGAGGCTACGTCCGGTCACTCCACTGAGAGATAGTAGGGATAGAGCGGTTGACCGCCGACGACCACTTCGATCTCGACGCCGGGGCGTTGCTCCGCCACCCAGCGCTTCGCCACTTCGGTCGTTTCCGAGGAGGCGGACTCGCCCGTGATCAGTGTCACCAACTCCCGCTCGGGGTCCACCAGGTGCTCGAGCAGAGCCACGAGCGCATGAGGCAATGAAGAGGCCGACGAAGAGATCTCGCCGTCCGCCAGTCCAAACCAGTCGCCTTTACGAATCTCTCCGAAGTCGACCACGGCATCACGAACCGCCCTGGTGATCTCTCCCGAGATGATGGAGTCCGCTTCCTTCTGCATGTCTCCGATCAACCGCTCCACATCTTCCGCCTCCGGCATGAAAGCCATCATGGCTGCCAGGCCCTGCGGAACCGATCGAGTGGGAACCACGTGCACCCGTTTGGCGCTGTGGGCATCCACCTGCTCCGCCACCGGAATGATGTTCTTGTTGTTGGGGAGTAATACGACGGTCTTCGCAGGCAGAGACTCGACCACTTCCAGCAGATCGGCGGTCGACGGATTCATCGTCTGTCCACCGCGAACGATCCCGGATGCACCGGCCGATCGGAACAACTCGATGATCCCGTCTCCGGCGGCGACAGGCACCACCGCCACGGACGCGTTGTAGAACTCGGGGATCGGATCGAATCCGGCGTGAAATGCCAGTTCGCCGGCTTGCTCGACGAGGTCAGTGATGCGGATGTCCCTGACCCGACCGGCGTCTATGCCGGCTTCAATCGCCGGCCCGATTTGATCGGTGTGAATGTGGCAGTTCCACATCCCATCGCCACCTACAACCACAATGGAGTCACCGATTTCCCCCCACTGGTTGCGCATCTCGTCAACACGGTTTGCTTCGAGGAAGAACATCACCTCATAGCGAGGACCGGCGACGTCCTGCGCCGATTCTTCGACAGCGGCTGCATCAACGAACAATCGATCCGGGAAGATGACGTCTAGTCCGCTCACCTCTTCGAGAAATGCTCCCAGCAGCAGCAGGAGGCCGGCACCGCCGGCGTCCACGACCCCTGCTTGCTTCAGTACCGGTAGGAGTTCCGGCGTCTCCTCGAGGGCGATCTGGGCTCGCTCGTAGACTCGTTCGAGCATCGCGCTCAAATCTTCGCCGACGGCTGTTCCAGCGTCGGCGGCTGCTTCTGCAGCGACCCTGAGAACCGTGAGAATGGTCCCCTCGACAGGGCGAAGAACAGCCTCATAGGCAGCTTCTGAAGCCGTATCGAGCGCCGAGACCAGATCTGCTGTACCGACGTCGGCAAGAGGCCTGAACGTGTCGGAGAAGCCTCGGAGGATCTGTGAGAGGATCACGCCACTGTTGCCGCGGGCCCCCATCAACGAACCGTGCGCAATTGCGGCCGACACCTCATCCATCGTCTCGGCTTCACCGATGGCCTCGACTACGGCACCAACGGTCAGCGCCATGTTCGTCCCCGTGTCACCGTCGGGAACCGGATAGACGTTGAGTCGATTCAGTGCGTCGCGATGTTCACCGAGACGATCGTGATATCGTTCGATGATTCGCTTGAGACGCCCGGCGCTGAGCCGCATGAAAGAGGTTCCTAGACTTGGGTCGGCCGAGTATACGGTTTTCCGACAGATGGCTCCGGTGCTAAGCTCCGGCGCCGTTCCCCCAAAGGTTTATCGATGTCATATCGCTGTGAAGTCTGCAACAAAGAGCCGAGCTTCGGCAAGAAGGTCTCCTTCTCGCACAAGCGCTCCAACCGCCGCTGGACCCCCAACATTCAGCGCGTCCGCGTGCGGCACGGTTCAAACACGAAGCGGGTGCGTGTATGCACCTCCTGCCTCAAAGCCGGCAAAGTCGAGAAGGCTTAGCCAGCCATCATGCAGGGTTTTGTCAAGACTTACGACGCCGGCACTAAGACCGGCGTCGTCGTCCTCGACCCTGGACAGGAAGACGTCTACCTCCGCCCGGGCTCGTTAGATGGCAGCATGTTCCGTTTCCTGCGCCAGGGACAACGAATCACTTTCGACGGCGTCGAGGAAGACGGCAAGACGTTCGTCAGTAACGTCCGCGTCGGCCACGACGGGTACTAGCGAGCTTCTAGCTGCTAGCTATTAGCCGTTCGTTCTGCTCAGAGTTCCAAGCGACGGAAGGCCAGGACCGCACCGGCGAGGAATATCGCCGTGAGTCCAAACGTCCCCCACACGGCGCTCCCCGCGTCGAATGCCGCTCCATGGATGTATGCGGTGTATTCAGCCCAGCCGCCTGGAATGATGTCTGTTCGGATGAGCCTTGCAGGCGTGAAGTCGAGCCAATCGGTGTATGCAGTCGGAATGCGGAGCATTATCAAAGCCCAGATGGAAACGACCAGGACCACGCTGCGACGACGGACAGCGATAGACAACAAGGCAGCCAAGGCCATGAAGAAGGCCAGCACCAGCGACAGGCCACCGAGAGCAATGAGATAGCGGCCGATTGGTGGCGCTTGTGGGGTGACGAATCGGTAGGGCTCCGAGTTTGGCAACCACCAGTAGGCGATCAGTGCCGGCACAACCAAGGTCGAGGCCACAATCCCCACCCACAGCCCGGTCACCGTCGCCATGAGTTGCCCGCCCCGCGGTACCGGCTTTCCTATCGCCCAGGCTGTTTCACCGTTGTGGTAGCCGCCGCAAATGGCTGCTGCCACCAAGGCGATGCCGACGATCGGAGGGACGATGGCGAGCAGATTGACAAGCGTTTCGAATCCCAATCCATCAAAAACCGGGGCGCTGGAAAAGACCGAGGCCAAGAGAACCCAAACGATGACGACAGACCACACCAAAGTGTGAAACACGCCGCGCCATCCGAGCCATCGCCGCAATTCGCCCCGGAACACGGCCCAAGACCCGTTCAATCGGGTGCGGAGGGAACTCATCTCAACTGTCACGGTCGGATCCAACCATCTCGAGGTAGGCGTCTTCCAGTCGTCTATCGCTTACGTGGAACTCAACTACTGAGTAACCACTCCCGCCGTTGAGAATCGGCAACAAGCGGCGTGCCGCGGTGGCGTCACCTACTTGAACTCGCCACTCTTCAAGGCTGCCCGTTTCTCGAGTAATCAGGCCGCTCACCCAGGGCTGCGATGAGATTCGCCCCTTCAGATCGGCCGTGTCTCCCCGAAGTCCAACTACGTAGTCTTGACCGGTCACCTGGAGAATCGACGAAAGCGGCCCTTGAGCCACGACGGTGCCGCGGTTGACCATCACCACCGAGTCCGAAACCCGCTCAACATCATCCAGGATGTGCGTCGAATAGAACACCGTTTTGTCCCGGCCGATGTCTGCAATCAGGTCGATCATGGCACGGCGACCTACCGGGTCGAGCCCGGCCGACGGCTCGTCGAGGATCACCAGATCAGGATCTGAAATCAGTGCTTGGGCAATTCCGACCCTTTGCCGTTCGCCGCCCGACAGGCCACGAACCCGTCGCCGGGCTTTGTCGGACATCCCCACTCGGTCCAACATGCCATCGACACGGCGGCGAAGGCTCCGCCCAGAGGGATGACCCGGATGCAACCGGGCGGCGTAGGCGACCAAACCGCGAACAGACAGTTGCGCTGGGAACACTGGATCTTGCGGCAGATAGCCAATCCGAGATCTGGCGGCCAAACCTGCCGTTGCGACATCGTTGCCGAGCGCAAATGCATGACCTCCGGTCGGACGGATGAGCCCCATGAGGATCTTCATGGTCGTGGACTTCCCAGCTCCATTCGGGCCGAGAAACCCACAAATCGATCCGGCTTCAACATCAAGGCTGAGGCCGTCGAGCGCCTGCACCTTCCGGTACCTCTTGGTCAGGTTGCGAACCTCGATGGCGTAGTCCGTCACCTGAGTTCCTTCCGCTGGAAACGCCATACGGCGAGAGTTATCAACGAACAGCTGAGGATGAGAGTGGCGATCGCCGGCACCGTGACCGTCATAGCTCTGTTTTGTAGTCCTTCCGAGACCACCCCAACGAGACCGATAGGAGAAGCCTCCAGGGCCTCACGGCCGGTGAACCATCCTCCAACGAGGGCACCAAAGCTCACGAGACCGAGCCCGAAGACGGCCGTGCGCGATCTCAGCAACGTTCCGAACAGAATCATGAGCGCCGCCAGGAACGTCGCCAGAAGCGCAATGGCCAACAGCATGGATAGGTACGGACCTAGATCGGGCAATGTGGCGAACGCTCCCCAATTCCCAATAGGCGAGGTCGTGGTTTCGCCGAGTTGCTCGACGGTGAAATCAGTGACACCCAGGTCGGAGGCCGACCGATACAGCGGGTAGAAGAGGAGACCGGTTGCGAATACTGCCGCACTCAAGCCGAACGCTGATGCGACAAACTTCGCCGTGATTACGGCCGGGCGACCGACGGGCAGACCGACCAACCACGAAGCAGTCCCGCGCTCGATGTCGCCGAGCACGGTGCCTTCCATGAGGGAGATCGTGCCGATCAGAATTACGGCCAGCCACAGACCCAGCGAGAAGTACAGGAGTGGCCCGAGGCGATTCGTCTCGACTAATCGCCACGGGAGGTAGATAGAGACGAACACACCGACTCCCGCCAGGATGAGCACTGCAAATCGCCAAGGAAACCAGACCCGCAGCTCCACCCTGAGCAAGCCGAGGAAACCGCGCAACTGGGAACTCCCTTGCCGACGAACCAAAGCCATCCGTTCAGCCGTCATTGCCCACCTCAACGACATCGAGATAAATGTCCTCCAGACTCCGGACGAGCGGCCGAAGCTCTACAAGATCGAGGTCGCCTCGCTGCGCAACCAATGAGAACAACTCTTGCTCTGCCGCGTCCGGGTCGGTGGCCACCACGTCCCATTTACCAGCGCCGACAGAACTCACCTTTTCCACCCAAGGACGGTCGTTCAAGAACCCGAGGCTTGCTTCGGTGGATCGACCGTCAAGCGCGACCCTGTAGGTCGCCCCCGATCCGAAAAACTGCTCCATCGGACCTTGATCGATGATCTCACCGTCGTTGAGCATCACGACATGGTCGGCGATCCGCTGCACATCATCCAGGATGTGGCTCGAATAGAAGATCGTCATTTGCTCCCGAAGTTCGTTGATGAGGTTGAGCACCTGAAGACGGCCTTCTGGATCGAGACCAACCGAGGGCTCATCTAGAATCAGCAGATCGGGTCGGCCGATAACGGCTTGACCTATCCCGAGCCGTTGCCGCTCACCACCGGAGAGCGCCTTCACCCGCCTATCGCCACGCTCTTCCAAGCCAACCATCGCCAGCACCTCATCAACCCTGGCATCGAGGTCTTTGCGGGAACCGTTGAGGTATCGGTCAGCTACGAACCGGAGTACCTGTCGGATTCTGAACCGGGGATAGAAGGATGGAGCCTGGGACAGATAGCCAACTCGCGAGCGGAGATCCAGGGTGTTGCCGTCGACTGCCGACCCGAGGATGTTGGCGCTTCCGGATGACGGACGCGACAAGCCCATCAACAACCTCATCGTGGTTGTCTTGCCCGCACCATTGGGGCCGAGGAACCCGCATACGGCGCCCTTCGGGACCGTTAGGTTCAGCTCTTTCAAGGCTGCAACCTTGCGATACTTCTTTGTCAGGTCGAATGTCTCGATGGCGTTCGTCATGGGCATTCGCCTAGTTCGGGAAGATCGACCACGGTTTCACCGCGTACCTCGACAGTGGCCATGGCACAGCTATGAACCACGTCCTCGTCGTCGTGCTCCTGTTGCTGACAACTTCGTTGCACTCGAAGGTCGTACGAGCCCGCGGCCATGGTTGCCGGCTCCGGCAACGACGTGTCCCAAGCGGGGCCTGAATCGATGGTTATCCCTGAGATCTGCCCACCGGCCGGAAAGGCCAGAATCGGCAGGAGTCCGGGATCGTCGAGATCACGCCCCAAATGAAAGCGAGTCGCACCCGATGGCCATACGTCGCCCCGGCCGACATCGTTCAGCGTCGCACCGGAGGGGAGAACCGCCATAGAGAAGAGACAACCATATGGAGTATCCAGCGATATTCCCCCCGGTATTGCCACTCTCAACGTGGAGTCTCCAAGGACCGATCCTTGAGCTCTCCTGGCAACTTCCTGAGCATTTCCAACTGCGTCAACAATGCAGGGACCCAGCGGAGGAACGGCAACCGTCGTGTCGCCGCTTATCGTGATCGGGATTTGTGCACAAAGGATCGGAGCAGCAACGTAGAATTTCCAATCACCTGGTGACCCGTCGTAGGCACCAACAAACAGTTCGTAAGTTCCTTCTTCGAGGATGGCTTGTTCCTCCCACTGGAACTGGCAGACCTCATCGGTGTACTCGGTGTCGTCATGGATCCGACGCATAGTCTGGCGTGCCCATTCGGGCGGATTCTCTCCCCAGGATTGACTGCCGACCTCGACCTCGACACAGACTCCTGCGATGTAGTCGGTGATGGAGTCAGCCGATTCGAAGCGGGCTCCCGATGGAAGCACAGCCATGAGGACGGTGGAGCCTGCATAGCTGGGGGCGGAAGAGTGCTCGATAGTCAACCGCCCCGGTCCACCTCCGCTCGCCGCCTGGCGCCCGGCCTCACAGCTGCGCGAGTACCAACCAGAGATGGATTCGCGGGACCGCTCGAGAGCCTGTTGAGCTTCCTCACCAGACATCCCGATGTATTCGATGTACACCTGATCCGGCAACTCGTCCACATTGTCAACTCGAAGGGAATCGAGATCGGCCAGCAACTCGAAGAAACTCTCCTGTATAGCTGTTGCGATCCCCCAGTCGGCACGGAGTTCTTGGGGTAGCAGGACGTGTCCGGCGTCTCGCAACCGATTCCAGCTTTCGGCCTCCTCGAGGATCCATGCTGCGGCCTCAGGCTGGGTGTTCCGGAGATCGAGGCTCAGAGACCCCTCCAACTCCGGCCACAGCGAACAGAAGTCATCGCAACTGATCACAGACCAGTCATCGATCCCGGCTATCGCAGCTTCGGCATCCGATACTGCAGCCGTCGGGCCACCGTCACCGAACACCATCGCCAGGTGCTCGTCACGCACCCGACCGGGGTCGTATCCAACCTTGTGCATGAGGTCCATGACATCGATGAATACTCGGTGTGCTCGATCCCACTCAGCCCGGATCTCTTCAGGGACGACCTTGTGGTATTGCGCGATTCGGTCCTCGAGATTCGCGCCCCAATCTGACCCTTCATGGTTGCCGTTCCACGCCTCGAGGAGATCCGCGCGGGCATCGGGCCAGATCTGACAAAAGAGCTCCTGGCTGCCGGGCCCGCGTGGTTCCAGCACGACATTGCCACCTACCCCCGCCACACATGATGTGAGGGCGAGGGCGAATACGACCGCTGAAGTGAATCTCCGCATCCGCTCCTTGGCTCCCCGGCCACGGTACGTGAGAACCCGAGCAGGCGATAGAGTCATTAGACCCCAAGGTCCGATGACCAGGTCATGCATGGGGTCAACGTCTGACCGCCTAGTTCACATCCCCGAGGTAGCGGGCACCCGGAAGACCGGTTCGATCGCTGGCGACCAGGAATTCGGCCAACGCCTTGGGGAATATCCGAAGGTCCGCCAGATCTTCGATTCGCACCCAGTCGACGGACACTTGCCATTCGTCGATTTCCGTCGGCCCAA
>JBLYYS010000194.1:0-4604 GCA_048550235.1 Acidimicrobiia bacterium
GTGGTAGTGGTCGATGTTGTGGTCGTCGTGCTGGGGTTGGTGGTGGTCGTGGGAGCAAGCGTCGTCGTCGTGGTGATAGGAACCTGCGTGGTCGAGGTGGCGACCGGAGCAACAGTGGTTGAAGGCGAACCCGACCCAACACCGGAACCTGGTGGTTCAGCGCCCGTCAAGGCCGACAAGTCATCCTCGGTACCAACTCCACCCGAACCTCCCCCCGAATCTCCGTCGATGGAGACAGTGGAGTCGGTGGTGGCCGTCGCTCCGGCCTCCGGCGCGTCAATCACGCCACCCCCGACGAGCAGCGCGATGAGCGCGACCGTTGCACCCACAACTCCGACCTGGCGACTGAACTGCTCGAGCGCCCCGAGGACCGGTATTTGCGCGAACCATGCACCGGGACCGATGGCTACCCGCAGCTTGCCCAGCGATACGTTCAACAGAGCGCGCACCACCTTCGGGTCGAAGTGGCTACCCGCCGAAGTTGCCAGTTCCCGCCTGGCGGATTCCGCGCTGATCGGGCGCTTGTAGGAGCGGGCCGCAGTGATGACGTCGTAGGCGTCTGCAACCGAAACTATGCGGGCGCCCAGTGCAATGTCGTCGCCCACCAAGCCGCGCGGATATCCACTCCCGTCGTACTTCTCATGATGCTGCTCCACCGTGTCGGCCCACGATCCGAGCCAGTCCCGAATGGGCGCGATGAGCTTGGCCCCCTCCTCAGGATGCCGCCGAAGAGCCTCCCATTGCTCCTCGGTCGGGACATCCGGGCTGTTGAGAATCTCTTGATCGACGGCCAGCTTGCCAACGTCGTGCAGCAAGGCGACCCAGCGGAGCCGATCCTGGTCGTCGGGAGGAATGTCGAGTTCGTCGGCAATCATGTCGGTGAACACACGGACTCTCTCCCCGTGGCCTCTCGTGAGACGATCGTGTTCGCTCAACGCGGCGGCGAGAGTGAGGATGTGTTCGGCGGCGTTCGCCGCCTCCGTTTGGCCAGATGAATCCGCTGCATCACGCTGTTCTTCCAGCCGGCGTATGCTCCCCGACGCTCTGAGGACCTTGGCTCGGGTCGGAGCGCGGTCTGGAAAGGCCAGAGTCAAACGCATCAGCGCGGCCAGCGGCAGGAGTCGCCTGACAAATCGGTCGAAGAGGGCCAGTACTACAAGCACCACCGTCACCAAACCTGCCCACCAGAACAGGATCCCTGGGAAGGTCTCCGGACGCGGAAAAAGGTTGCTGACGAGGATTGCCGCCCCGGCCGCAGCCAGCACCGGAAGCAGAAACACCGCAACGCGAATTAGCCAGCTCAGCCAGGGCCTTCGCTTCCAGCGAGGCTCCTCTCTGATCATGGCTCCTCCAGGTCAGACGGTGTGGCTTCCGGAATCACCCGTCGATCTCTCACGCGGCTGCTATTGGATTGGCCGCCCGGACGGCTTCAAGAGATGTCGGATGGCACCGGCTTCCGAGGCGACCGAACGCCGAACCGCTGCTCGCGCAGCTCGAAACTCTCCACTGCGGTCTGGATCGCAAACATCGAGTCATGCCGCGCTGGAGCGAACAATTTGGAGTCCTCAACCTCTGCCTCGTCGCGAAGTTCAATGATGACATAGCCACACTTCGTACAAACCTGACGGCCGATTCCGGCACCCGCATCTGACTTCTCACCGAATGAGTGCAAGCCCTTTCGACAATTCGATCTGTGTCGCAACTGTGCCTCCCTGTGTCACCCTGAGGTCGCTCACCGCCGACCTCTGTATAGAACGTGCCACCCGCCCGGCGACAGCCTTCCTACAGGGTTCAAGATAATCACTCTCTGCGGTTTGTCGAGCACTATTCGCGGTTGTGCGCAGGGTCTAGTCCCCCGCACCGGTGAGTGGCCAGCGCGACCGGTCAGTCCTCGAAGACAGAATCGGCAAGGATCATCGAGATGTCGCGTACCCGCACTTCGGAGCCGAGTTCCTTGACCCCGTCGTCGATCATCACGTAGCAATATGGGCAACCGACGGCCACCTCCGCCGCCCCCGTGGCGATAGCCTGCTCTGCACGCTCAACGTTGACCTTCTTCCCGGTTTGCTCCTCCATCCAGAAGCGAGCGCCGCCGGCGCCGCAGCACATGGCGTTGGTGCCGTTGAGCTCCATCTCAACGAGGGATGCCCCGGAGGCCGCAACAACCTCGCGCGGCGCCACGTAGACGTCGTTATGACGACCGAGATAGCACGGATCATGGAACGTTATCTCGGGCTTCACGCCTGTGGCGGCCGTTGTGTCGAGCGAACCGCTGCCTACCAACTCCATGAGCAGTTGGCTGTGATGAACGACCTCATAGTCGCCACCGAGTTGGGGATAGTCGTTGGCCAGCGAGTTGAAACAGTGTGGACACTGAGTGATGACCTTCTCAACACCGAGATCGTTGAGAGTTTCGATATTCGACAGAGCAAGTTGCTGATACAGGTACTCGTTGCCGGAACGCCGTGCCGGGTCTCCGGTGCATGACTCCTTCGGTCCGAGAATCGCGAAGTCGATTCCGGCCTCGTGGAGCAGGCGTGCAGTCGCCTTTGTTACCTCCACGTTGCGATCGTCAAACGAACCTGCACAACCGACCCAGTAGAGGTAATCGGCGGTGTCCACCCCGTCCTCACCCAGCACCTTCACCTCGAACTCGAGGTCCTTCGCCCAATCCATCCTGTTCTGCTGGCTGAGTCCCCAGGGATTCCCCTGATTCTCGAGCGCCACGAACGCCTTCCCGAGTTCGGACGGGAAATCGGCCTCCATCAAGGCCTTATACCGCCGCATGTCGAGAATCTTGTCCAGGATCTCGATATTGACCGGACAGATCTCGTCACAGGCGCGACAGGTAGTACACGACCAGATCTCTTCAGAGGTCACCCGGTCGAATAGGTTGTCCGCAGCGATGACAATCTCGGCATCCAAGGACACCGGAGTCGAAATGCGACTCGGTGCGGTGGAGGCTGCCACCTCGCCTACCTTCATCACCATCTCGCGGGGATCCAGCGGTTTCCCCGTCGTATTGGCCGGACACACGCTGGTACAGCGGCCGCACACCGTGCAGGCGTCGGTATCGAAGATCTGCTTCCAGGTCAGATCAGACACCACCGAGGCACCGATTGACTCTATGTCGGTGGCCTCCATCAGGTTCGGAAGCTCCTTCATCGCCCCCTTGGGGCGCTCACGTGGCGCCAGGAACATGTTGGCCGGCGAGGTGAGCATGTGTCTGAGCTTGGTCGTCGGAAGAATCACGAGGAACCATACGAACGTCAGCACGTGGAAGACCCAGAAGAACTGGTGCCACCCCGTGGCCGCCGCCTCTGGGAACAAGGAACTCAATGGGTAGCCGACGAACGACCAGGTCTCGAACTCCGGGCGGCCATCCACCGCTATGCGAGCCGCTTCGGTGAAGACGCCGGTGAGGCCGATGAGCCCCAGCGCGATCAGAATCCAGGCGTCCTCTGCCTTCGTCTTTGAGCGCAGCCTCCACGGTGCCTGGCCATAACGTCTGACCACAGCCCATACAACGCCAACGATGAGAGCGATCGCGGCGGCGTCGAGAACCGCCGAGTACACCTTGTAGAAGTTGCCTTCGAGGAACTTCAAGCTCTCGGGCAGCAGATGATCAATCTCCAGTGTGACCGTGCCCAGGAAGAGAATGACGAATCCGTAGTAGATCAGAGCATGCATCAGGCCCGCGGCCCGATCTCGCATGAGGGTCCTCATCTCCAGGCCAACGAGGAGATTCTTCACCCGCTGGCGCCAAAGACCGCCTCGCGATTCCTCACTGCCGCGTTCCCAGCTACGCGCTCGCTGCGAGAACAAATAGAGGGTCAGCGAAAGGAACGCACCCACGCCGACGTAGAAGGCCGCCTGCATGGCACCGGGAATGTTGCCAAAGACCTCCCTGCCAATCTCCGGTACGTGATGACCGGGCAGAGTCCCCATGAACCAGAACAGCAACGTGACAGGGAAGGTGACAAACGCAAGAACCAGAAGGACGAGGCTCGCAGTCGGGCGTCGGCGTGGCTCCATCATTCGTCCTTTCGTCGGGGCGACGTAAGAGAGTCTACGAAGGAGAGCGAGACCAGGGCGACCTCAGACCAGGGTAGAAGGTCACGAAGATCGTCGCGAGTCGGGGTACAGCGACCCGCGACTCGCGACCCGCGACTAGTTACTCAGTAAGTCCGAGTTCCGCTTTCAGTTCGTCGAGCTTTGAATCTGCCTGGGCGAGAGAGATCGCCTCGCGCAGCTCGGCCTCGGTGCCTTCGGGTTGGCGAAGCGGTTCTGGAGCGCCTCCACGGCGCGGAAGAAAGGCAAGGTGCGAGGAAGGCCGATGGACGGCGGATAGAACCGTGCCTTGGTCAGCTCCGGGTGGTAGTTCGCCATGACGGGATGCTAGGCGTCCGGGTCGTGGCGGTACACGCTCTGGCCCGACGGCTACGCGGGCGGCGCGAGTCGCCGCACCACCCACCACTGGACCGCCCCTGCTGCGGCGGCGACGGCTGTGAGCACAACGATCGTCGAGATCAGCGACAGGGCGCCGGTCGCGGCCAGGGTCGTGATGGCGATCCCGCCCAGCACGACCGGTGTGGAGACGACGA
>JBLYYS010000195.1:0-9360 GCA_048550235.1 Acidimicrobiia bacterium
AGGATCGCTCCCAGGTTGTTGTAGGCCCGGCCGGCTGTGGCGAGCAGGCCCATCTCTTCGGCTACCTGGGCCGCGCCGACCAGGACGGTCTTGGCCTCGGTCAGGCGGCTGGCCACCGCCAGGGCAGTGCCCTTTGTCACCAGGCTCTCGAGGATGATCCGATCGAGCCCGAGGGCGGCGGCGCCGGGCAGCAGCCGCTCAACTGCTGTGATGGCCTCTGGATCGAAGTTGAGGGATAGACTGCGGGCCGCTTCGGCCGCCACGCCGATGGCGACCTCGTCCTCGACCGCGTCGAGCTCGTCGTAGATCGGCTTGATCACGGGCAGTGCCTCATCGGAGCGGTAATTGCTGTTGAGAATCCAGCTGTGAGTAGTCGCCGCCCTGCGAATGCCCGTGAGATTGCCTGTAGCTGCGTAGTGGGCCTTGGCCTGTTCGGCATAGGAGATGGCACGTTCCACGTCGGACTGAGCTTCGGCCATGCCTGCTGCCAGCAACCTGAAACCGGCTTGTTGATCGGGGTCGGTCGACAGCGAGATCGCCTGCTCGAGCAAACCCTCTGCCCGCCGATGAGAACCCAGCGCCCCTGCTCGCTGGGCGGCCTCGTTCAACCCGGCCAGGGCCTGTGCTGCGAGCGCATCCCGTTCGGGGCCCTCGGGAGTGGCTTTGAATGCGCCCATGTAGTGACCGGCCACCACCCCGGCGAGTTCTGGGTCGTCGAACGATTCGAAATAGGCGGCGGCGGCGAGGTGCTTGTCGCGACGATCCTGACGACCGAGCCGCCGGTAGGCCACTTCATGAATGAGTGACTGCACGAATCGGTACTGGCCACGCTCCGGCGACCTGGGATCATCCTCGATATCGAGGATCTCCAACTGGGTGAGGCCGCGCAACAGCATCTCGAGATCCGCTCCGCCATCACCGCGAATGGACTGAAGGGAGGTCGTGGTGAACGACAGTCCCAATACCGCCCCGTCCTGGAGGAGGCTGCGCTGCAACGGATCGAGTCGATCGAGCCGGGCACCGATAACCGCTTGCAGAGACTCCGGAAGGGCAAGTGAATCGAGGTCTCCACGAAAGGACCATTCGCCGTCGGCCTTCAGCAGCTCACCGGAAGCAGCCAGCATCCGAACCATCTCAACCGCGTAGAGGGGAAACCCGGCCGACCGTTCGACGATCCTCGTCACGACCCCGGCATCGACTCCGGGCAGGTGCTCGATCACCATCCTGCGCATGTTGTCCTCGGTCAGTGGAGCCAGGCGAACCGACATCGAACTGCGATGTTGAGACCCCCAGGTCGGGTGGCGATCGAGAACGTCCGGCCGACCGAGAGTGACGATGAGCAGCGGTGACCGGGTGGAGCGATCGGCCAACTCGGAGATGAAGTCCAGCAGGCCGCTGTCGGCCCAGTGCAGATCCTCGAACACCAGGACCGTCGTGCCACGGATAGAGATGTGCTGGAAGAACGACCGCAGGGCCGAGAACAACTCGTCGCGTCCGCCGGGAGGCATGTCGGCCAAACCAAGCAAGCCCGCCAGGCGTGGCTCGATCCAGCGGCGGTCCTCGTCGCCCGGCACGAATTCGGCAACACAGGTGCGCAGCCGCGTGCGGGCGCGAGTCGGTTCCTCGCCTTCGGCGATTCCGGCCCGGCGGCGAACCATCTCTCCGAGCGCCCAGAACGCGACGCCGTCTCCATAGGAGGGAGAGCGGCCCTGATGCCAGTACACGTCGTCGGTGAATCCGTCGATGTGGTTCTTGAACTCCTCGGCCAAGCGGGTCTTGCCAACGCCCCCCTCTCCAATGATCGAAACGAGGCGAGCGCGCTGTTCAGACTCCACTGCCGCTAGTTCGTCCTTGAGCAGCCGCATCTCGCGTTCCCGGCCGACGAACGGCGGATGGCGAAGCTCGCTCTCCAGTCGTCCTCCAACCAGACCGGCGACACGCAGGGCCTTCCAGGCCGACACGGCCTCAGTTTTGCCCTTTACTTCTCGTTCGCCCACCGATTCGTAGTGGATGGCGTGGCTGGTCACCGAATGGGTGGTCGCACCGACGAATACGGTGGCCGGATCGGCGATTGACTGGAGGCGCGCGGCCGTGTTGACCAGGTCCCCAACGACCATTCCCTGGTCGTTGCCGCCCGGACCGACGACGGCGGAGCCGGAGTTCACCCCTGCTCTGAGGACTAGTTCGGGATGATTGAGTTCCGCCCCCATTGCGGTAACCATGTCGACCAGTTCCATGGCGGCGCGAACGGCCCGTTCAGCGTCGTCTTCACGCGCTCCGGTTGCTCCCCACACTCCCATGACCGCATCGCCGATGAATTTGTCGATTGTGCCGCCGAACCTTTCGACTATCTCACGGGAACGCTCGAAATAGAGGGTGAGCATGTCGCGTACGTCTTCGGAGTCGCGGGCCTCGGTGTAGGTCGTGTATCCAACCAGGTCGGCGAAAAGGACCGACACGAATCGTTTCTCGGCTCCAATCGGAATGTCGGTGGGTGCCGGGGGTGTGGTTTCCGTCTGACCGAGGTTCTGACCACAGCTTCCACAGAATTTGTCGCCGGCCTCGTTCTCGGTTCCGCAGTTCGGACATGTGAGCGCGAGCGAGCTTCCGCACTCTCGGCAGAACTTGCGGTCTTCTCGATTGTCCGCCCCGCACACGCGGCAGTCCATGTGGTCCCTCCAGGCGCCGCTTCAGACTACCGAAGATAGATCCCTGAGGTGCTAGCCGAGCTCCAGGCGCCCTTCGGTCTCGCCTTCGACGATCTGGCCCGTCGGCTGGAAACCTCGCGCTACATAGAACGGCTCCGGCGAGCCGCGGCCGGGGACCCAGCTGGTGAGCAGGGTCTTGTCGCCCATCCTCCGACATTCGGCCGCGATCAGATCGAGAGCCGCCTTTCCGATTCCGCGCCGTTGATGACGGCGGTCGATCAACAGCCGCCACAGGTAGGGCTCGGAGTGGTGTTCCGTTGTCAGTGCGAGCATCACGAATCCGACGAGTTCGTCGTCGGCCTCGATTGCCCGCATCCAGGGGACAACGGGAGCTCCGTCGATGATCTCCGGAAACAGGGCATCAGCGAATGATGCCTGCATCGGCGCCACGAATCTCTCCTGGGACTCGTGCGTTTGGAGCCTGCCGACCAGGCGTTCGTTGGTCGTGTCGATGGCGACCAGTCGGACGTTCTCCGGCGTTGTCGTCGGTCTTGATCTCCACGACTCCCAGTCCGTTCGCAGCAGTCCGTAGATATGGTCATCCGAAGGTTCGTCTCCCACCCAGTAGGACAATCGGGTGTGCCCCTCGAAGACGAAGCCGGTCCGTTCGAGCACTTGCGCTGAGGCGATGTTGTCGGGGTGCAGCGTTGCAGCAAGTCGGGTCACGCCCAGATCTTCGAACAGGTACTCGACCAGTGCATCGACCGCCTCGACCGCATATCCGCGCCCCCAATGATCCGAAGCGAGGGTGTATCCGATCTCCGCCGAACGTCCATTCCATTTGAGGTGCACGGCCAGGTCGCCCACGGGCTGACTGCCGGCGTCTATACCAATCATGTACCACTCGTCGTTGACCGGGCCGCCAAGGAGTGCATTGGCTTCCAGCAGCGCTGCGGCCTTGTCAGAAGGATATGGAACCTCCCAAGCCTGGAGTTCGGCAGCGGCCGGGTCGTTGCGGCGGGCATGTAGATCCGGGGCGTCGGCCGGCCCTACAGGTCGTAATAGGAGGCGTTTCGTTGTGATCGGTGTGAACGGTGGCATTTCTATCGGCTAGTTCCACACCCCGACGATCACGGCCGTGATCATCAGACCGAGAGCGTGATATCCAGCGGTAACCCCGAACCACACCATCCGGCTCACCTTCTTGGGGTCGAACACCGCCGTCACGAACGCCAGCACGGTGGCGATTCCGATTCCCAGGACCAGGCCGAGCACGATCCCCTCGCCCAAGGTATCGGTTGCCGTTGCCACCGCCAGCATTGCGGTGGAGATACCGGCAACGAGGTAGGCGACCAGCGGCAATGCATAGTCGGCGGCCGAAGCGTCGGGTGGGCCGGACTCGACATCCCAGCCGATAGACCGCATCCAGGGCTTGCCGAATAGCGCCGGGCTATACCAGGCGGCCCCGATGGCGTAGTAGACGATTCCGGCCACGATGGCGGACAGCCAGTTGATGTCCCCGAGCGTGTCGAAGCTCACGTTCCCTCCTCAGTCGAGCGTGATTTCGAGCCTACCGGCTGCCTTACCGAAAGTTCACAAACGGCTGCCATGCCTCTCACAAGTGACCTGCATCCTGGAGTCAAGCGAAACCCAGGAGGGGTTATGAAGAAGAAACTGATGGTCGGTCTGGCCTTGGTGCTGGCAGCCGTGACGGTGCTGGCGGTGCCGGCCCTGGCGCAGGAGAGCGATTCTCCCGATGAGCGAAGGACACGTGGATTCCCGCCGCAGTGGGTTGACGAGTCTTTCGACGACCTCATCGACAGGGTGAACGATCGTGCCGAGAAGGCGTCCGAGCGGATCTCGGAGTCACCACGGCTCGATGACGAGCAGAAGGCCGAGCTGCTGGCCGCCATCGATAACATGCTTGCGGCCGTCGGCGAAGTCGATGACAACGCTGAGGTGGCCGGCCTTGTTATTTCCCGCACCCAGTTGGAACGGCGAGAGTTCCGCGCCGAACAGAACGGCGAGGAGTTCGACCACGAGTCCCACATTGCCGGCGATGTCGAGCGCGCCGAGCTGCGTCTCGAACGACTCACCAAGGTGACCGGTTGGGCAGAAGCTGCCGGTGAGAATGTTGCTGAGATCCAGGGCGCCCTCAACGAAGCCGGCACACAGCTGACTGCAGCCCAAGGTGATGGCTCCGTGGTCGACCGCCACGACGCGGTGCACATTTCGCTGGCGTGGATGACTCAGGCCGCCGCCGGCCTGGACGATCTCTAGGAGTCACAGAGCCCTGTTCTTGCGTCAGTATCGGGCGCCGATCGCCCCGATCTGACGCAAGAACAGCTCCTCCCAAGACATCGTTGGGTCTGATAGCTTGTCGAGCAGAAGCCAAGTTGATGGGGGCCCAAGTTGAAACGTCGAACGCGATTTGCTGCCGCACTGCTCGGGACTGTCGTGCTCCTAGCCGCGTGTGGGAGTGTTGCCGAAACGGTTGCAGAGCAAGTCGCCGAGCAAGCCGGCGGCGGCGACGTCGAATTCGATATCGACGAAGACGGTGGCAACGTCAGCATTGAGACCGACGATGGATCTATGGAAATCGGGTCCGACCTCGAGCTTCCAGATGATCTGGCGATTGAAGTCCCCGGCGGTGGGTCGGTGACATCAGTCTTTGATTTCGAAACTGACATCAGCGTCGTAGTCAGCTACGACATCGAGGAATTCGACGATCTGATTGACTTCTACACGGGCTGGACTGCAGGCCAGTCTGAGGAGTTCCAGGCCTCGACCAGCGAGTTCGATTCGGCGGACGGGATCAGCTTCAGGACTGCGGCCTGGTTCGGCGAGGATGGGACGGCGATCAACCTGACCAGCTGTCGAAGCGCCGATTCGACTGAGGACGACCCGGATGCGGTCTGCCTGACGATTTCGCAACCGAAGTAGAACCGTCGCTTCACCTAGGAGACGGCGATCGGGCCTTCGGTGCCGGTCACTACCCATCCCGTCTCGGTCAATTGCAGCTTGTAGGTCAGCCATGTACCGCACAGTCCACCACACCAGAGTGACACTGGGACAAGGGCTTCGTCGCCGTCGAAAGCGGGTTCGCCAACACCGATGATCGCGGCGCCCTCCACGGTCGGGACCAGATCCTCTGTGATGAAGTCGTCCGGGTCTTCGATCCAGGTGACCGGCCCGTATGGAGCTACGGCGGCGAGGATGGCGGCCTGCTCACCGCTCGTGAGCTCTCGTAGGTCGCCGGATCCGGACGCGGTCGGGTCGCCGGCAAACGGATCCAACGAACTTTGAATCAGGTAGTCGGTGAATGGTGGTGGGCCTTCGCCAAAGGTGTGGTCTTCGGTGATCAACTCGAGGATGGCGGCGGCGAGCACTTCGGGGCTGTCATCGGGACCGCCTGAGTCGCTCGCCCCGCAGGCGGCGGCGGTCAAGGCTATTACAAGGAGGAGTGTCAGGCGCTTCATGGCTGTTGGACGTCGCTCGCCGTCACTTCGGTTCCCCGGCATGGGAGTTCCCAGAAGATGCCGGGTTTGTCCGCTTACCTACAGAGCCTACGACCAGAGCCGCAATCAGCAGGCCGACACAAGCGGTGATCCAGGCACCGCTGAAAGACCACCGCTCGATCGCGGCTCCGAGCAACAAGGGTCCCAAGCCGGCCCCAACGAAGACTCCCGCTTGTGTGATGGCCGACGAAGCCGCGACCGAGCTTCTGTTGGCGTTGACAACGGTGAAGGTCATCAACCCAGGCCACCCCCACCCGGTTGCGAACGCCAGGAGGATCAGCGCGGAGAACAGCGCTCCACCTCGTCCGACGAGAAGCCCAAAGGTGGCTGCTCCCACCAGCGTCACCGCCGCCATCAGACCGAACCCTCGGCCACCGGAATGGTCCGTCACTACCCCATAGATGATCCGTGCACCGATCGACGCTCCGGAACCGGCGAACTGAAGCAGCCCGGCCTCGGCTGCTGAGAAGCCGAGATCGACGGCGGCCGACACCAGGAAGGTGGCCAGAGCTATCGCTCCCCAGGTCGCAAAGGCAGATCCGGTCGCCAATCCGATGAGTTGGTGCGTCGATAGGGGAACCGGCGGGGAGGCGCCGACGGCGGTATCCGGTGTCTGCTCTTCGATCGGCCCACGCGGAATGAGGAGAGACACCACAAGGGCGAGACCGGCAGCAGCTACATAGGCCCAGCGCCAACCTACGTGAACCACGATGAGAGGAACGGCGAGCCCGGCGAGCAGAGTCGATCCTGGTATCCCTGCGTGTTTGAGCCCGAAGATGGTCGCTCGGTGCTTCGGATTGGTGTGATCGGCCAGCGCCTGGTTGGCCGCCGGGTTGGCGGCTCCATACACCGCCGCGGCCGCAATGAGTAGCGCAGCCAGCGACCATGTCGTGCGGGCCGCCACCGCAATCAGCAGGAGGAGTACGGCCGAAACGCGGGTGTTGATGATCATGGCGGTTTGCCAACCCACCCTCTGAATCCATCGGCCCAGGGGAGAGGACGTCGCCGAAGCGGTGAGGAAGAAGGCGGCCGTGAGCGCTCCGAGCCCGACAGGCCCGAGGTCGAACTCCGGCCCGATCTGCACGAACGCGGCGCCGAGCAGAAACACCGCCTGAGTACTGATGGTTACAACCAGGATGGCGATGGCCAGGAGTCGGGAGAGAGACAGCGTTCGCACGAGGCGATCCTATCGGGAGCGGGCTCAGCATTGGTTGGGTGGGGCGGCCGGCGTTAGCGTCTGCGTGTGAAGGAATCTCCGGCTGCCGAAAACGAAACGACCGAGTTTCAAACTGGGCGGGTCGCAACGATCGCCGGGGGCCACGCCGTCCACGACACGTTTACTGCTTTCTTGCCGCCGCTGCTTCCACGCTTCATTGAAAACATGTCGTTGTCCAACACCGCGGCCGGTGCACTGTCGGCCTTTCTCCAACTGCCGTCACTTCTCCAGCCGGTGATTGGACACATCGCCGATCAGCGCGCCCTCCGCCGGATCGTGGTCCTCGCTCCGGCAGTAACGGCCACCGCCATGAGCCTGTTGGGCTGGGCTCCGGGTTACACGATGCTGGCCTTGCTGCTCGTCACTGCCGGCCTCAGCGTCGGCGCCTTCCATGCCACCGCTCCCGTCGCGGTCGGGTATTTGTCCGGCAAGCGCCTCGGCCGCGGCATGGGCTTCTGGATGGTCGGAGGGGAGCTTGGTCGCACGCTCGGCCCGATCGTGGTGGTGAGTGCTCTCGGTGTCATGTCGATGAAATCGATGGCGGCTCTTTCACTTGCCGGAGTCGCTACCTCAGTCGTCCTCCACTTTCGCCTGCGCGATGTTCCCCTCCGGACTCGCGGCGACGGCGAGCAGATTCATTGGAAGACCGCCGTAATGGCGATGCGTGGCCTGATGCTGCTGCTCGGCTCGATGGTGATCCTCCGAAGTCTGATGATGATGTCGGTCACGACGTTCCTGCCTGTGTTCCTCACCGAGGAAGGTGCCAACCTCTGGCTGGCAGGAGCCGCTCTGTCGATCGTGGAAGGAGCAGGTGTCCTGGGCGCGTTCGCCGGTGGATGGATCAGCGATAGGGTGGGGCGTCGAGCCGTGTTGGCATTCGGTCACCTGGCCGCCCCGCTGGCTCTGCTTGCGTTCCTGGCCGCCGACGGATGGGTGCGAATCGCTCTCCTGCCGGTCATCGGCGTCACAATGCTGGCAATCCCTCCAGTCCTGATGGCAATCGTTCAGGAGCAGTTCCCCGACACCAGGGCGCTGGCCAACGGCACGTTTCTGTCAATGAACTTCGCTATCCGGTCTGTCGCTGCCATTGCGTTCGGAGCCTTCGGCGATGCGTTCGGCCTCTCAACAGCCATGCTTATTGCCGCCTTTGCCATGTTTGGCGGCTTGCCTCTGATCTGGTTGCTGCCAAGGAACGGGTGACCGCGTCGGCAGCGGCGGTCGGGTTGTGACAGACTCCGGCAGAGGAGGTCGAGATGTCGATGGTGCACGGTATCGGAGGGGTATTCATCCAGAGCAAGGACCCGAAGGCGTTGGCCGGGTGGTACGAAACGCATCTGGACATGGAGTTCGAAGAGCATCCAGACGGCGGGTCCTACTTCATTGTGTACCGGACCCGTGATTTCCATTCGAAGGAGGTTCGGGAGAACCCTGTGTTCGCCATCGAGGGAGCAACGGAGGATCTGGCGCGGCCCGACCAGCGCGGTTTCACTCTGGGGCTACGGGTCGGTGATCTCGACCAGACCATGGAGCGCCTCGTCGCCTCCGGTGTGGCCGTCGAGGAACGCACCCTCACCTGGGAGGGCGGAAAACACGGATGGATGATCGACCTCGATGGCAACCGGGTCGAGCTCTACGAAGAGATCCCCTTGCCACCCGACTCTCCATATCGATCCGACTGAACTCGGTCACATCGGGCCCCCAAACCCCGTTCTGGCGTTAGCAAGCGCGCAATTCTGGCGGGTTTCTCACGCCAGAAGCGGCCATGCACGCCAGGACCCGCGGTTGGCCGGTATAACTATCTGAGCAAAAGAAGGAGAAGAAATGATCCGTTTGAGCGCACCGACCAGAAAGACATTCCTCATCGCCGGAGGGGCGATCGTCCTCGGGATACTCGCCTGGGTCGACGTCCTGGATCTCGGCGTTGCGGCCGACGCCGCCTACTGGCTCACGGCCGGCGGCGCGGTACTGCTGCTGCTCG
>JBLYYS010000196.1:0-6831 GCA_048550235.1 Acidimicrobiia bacterium
ACCGATCCACTGATCCTGACCTGCGGCCTCAGGCTCGGTGCCTATGGCCAACGGCCAAGGGCCAAGGACCAAGAGCTCTCCTACCAACTCACCTCGTCCGAAATATCCCGAAGAGGTTTCCAGCGGGCTAGGACGGTGGCCGAGCGTCGGGCCCGATTGGCCAGATCACGCCAGAGCTGGGCTGTTCCGTGGTTTCGCTCTGCAAGTTCGTCCCAGCGCGTTGCTGAAGCCCTGTAGGTTGCTTCGATTGCCCGGCGTGCACCGGGGATGCTATCCCAGCCGCGGGGGAGTTGTCTCGACGTCAATGGTTCACCGAACAAACCACCCAGATAGCCGTTGAGGAGCACCGAACCGCTCCAGATCGAAAGCATCAATTCCTCGAAGGGCGCCGAGATGTCCAGCGGCCCGTATCCATCGAATCCCGGAACAACCAGTCCTTCGGTTCCCGAAAGGGCGGGCGCCGGGCGATGAAGCTCGCCAAGCCGCAGCAGTTGGTCCTTGGTGTCATTGGCGAGTACGTTCACCGACGGATACTGCCGGGCCACCGCATCGAACCATGGTATTGCCCAATGGAGGATCCGATCGCCCAGTAGGAACCGCCGATCCTGATATGCCCGGGTGGCGATGTGCCCGCGATCGGACAACCAGGCATCCGATTCTGCTCTCGCTAGGGCCGCCGCGAACCGGGCCAGATCGGAGAGATGACTGCCGGTCATCTCGTAACTCCATGTTTTGGCTCGCCGAGTCAGTTCATCGGCCGGATCGAAGAGAGCAACTACGGAGGCCTCCGACGGAGTGAGATCAATCTGAGCAACCCTCTGTCGGCCCGGGTGCCAGTCGCGGGCGATCCTCATCCATTGGGCCGCTTCCTCGGCGGCCGCAGTGGCCGCCGAGGGGGTTGTTGAAATCGGGGATGTTGTCATTGGTTCATACGGTACTCAGAGGCTTGCACCCACCGTGGCATTCCGTCATGCCAGGATCTAGAACCGGTACCTGAAACCTATGAGTCGATCCGATAGGCATCCGGGGTGGGTTTAACCGGTCGGTCGAGCCACATAGGACGGCGAGTTCCATCCGGTCCTGGACCAGGCTTGGTCATGGCCAGCCATTCCTTGTAGACCTCGAAGCTCTTCGATGTGTCCACCACAACGTCACCGTATTGGTCTTCCGGCGCTGCTTTGGTTATTCGCACCCGCTGATGCCAGGCGTGCATTCCCGAGACGGGGTCGGCGTGGGTGGGGAACGTCAGGTTCTGATTGACCCCTGCATCCTTCCACCAGATCCGCTCTGAGTCTGGATCGTCTGAGGTGAAGGGTTCGATTCCTTTCTTCTGTCGCAGCATCCAGGTGGAATCGCCGGTCTTCGTGATGTCGACCAGTGCCGATGACCAGCGCTCATTCCCCATGTCATCGGAGAGGCGCCACCGCCCTAGATGATGGCTGGCAGCTACCACACCAGGCCGGATGCCGTCGGTCCTCCACGCCCGAATCACGAAGTGACCGCTATCGGTGCTGACTCGCACCAGATCACCAGTGTCGAGTTCCATGGCGTCGGCGTCCACCGGATTGACCCACAAAGGGTGGCCGTGGCTGATCTCGTACAGGTACTTGGCATTGCCGGAGCGAGTATGGATCAGGGTCGGCAGACGGAAGATCGGGAGGAGTATCCGCTCGTTGCCCGCCATATCCATGTCGCGCCAGTAGACGTGGGTCTTGAGATAGGTGGGAATAGCCTCTGCTTCCCAACCCCATTCGTGCATTGTCTTCGACCACCACTCGAGCTTCTTGGAAGGTGACTTGAAGCCGGTCACTGTGTCGTTCTGAACCCGGACGCCGACGACGTCGCCGTCCTTGCGCGCAAGTCCGTCCATTCCCACTTCGGGAGCATCGACAGGCCGTTCGTGGACCTCGTATATGTCGGTCGCCACCTCGACTGCACCGTATTTCCGCATGTACTCCAACGGCGTGATGCTCTCGGCGGCTGCTTTCTCGGGTAGCCCGGGGACAGAGTTGTCGAACATCCATCCGTAGTATTCGTCCACCGAAACGGGTCGATCCGGATCGTTCGGAGACTGAAACCATTTCTTGATTCCGAGTTCACCGTCGGGGTCGATCCGCCACGACAAATCGAACCAGAACTCGACCTCTTCCCACACTTCGCCCGGATTCGCTTCGTAGGTGCGGTCGTACGAGTGGCCGTCTCGCTCGCCGGAGACGCGGAAGACGGGCTGGCGGAATCCGAGCCACTGTCCCGCGTGCGTCTCGTAGGAGTGCGTGTCGTGGCGTTCGGCGGCGACGCCCATGGGCAGAACGTAGTCTGCGTACCAGGCGGTTTCAGACCAGGTCGGAGTCAACGCGACATGCAATCCGACCTTCTCTTCGTCGGTGAGAACCTCGATCCAGCTGAATCCATCGGGGTTGGTCCACACGGGGTTGTAGACCCGTGTGAAGTAGGTGTCGAGCTTTGCCCTGCCCTCCTTGAGCAGGTAGGGGAGGAGGATGCTCAACTCATGGTGTGCAAGCGGATACTCGGGTGGCCACAGCAATTCGTTCCAGCGGTTGTGGGTCGGCGGCATGTTCCAATGAGCCGGCTTGAACTTGTCCCAGGCGCTTGGTGAGGTGCCTCCCTTGGTCCCAACCGAGCCCGTGAGGACGTGAATAAACCACAGACACCTTGCCACCTGCCAACCGCCGAGGTTGCCCGACCCGGCGGAACGCCAGGTGTGGCTGGCGAATCGGTGACCGGCGTCGGCTATACCTCTGGCGACCTCTTCGATCCGTGCCGCATCGACACCGCACTCCTCGGCCGCCCATTCGGGGGTATAGGAGGAGTAGGTCTCCTTGAGGATCTCGATGAACTCGTTGAACGTGTTTGGCCGGTCGGGGTATCGCTCCGAGAGAGCCTGGTCCCAGTTGACCCAGCGCTCGACGAAGCCGCGATCGATAGCGTCCCACTCCAGGAGCAACCGGGCGATCGCCAGCAGCATTGCCGCTTCCGTGCCTGGATAAGGTGACAGCCAGATGTCGGACATGGAGGCGGTATTGGATAGCCGCGGGTCGATGGTTGCGAGCTTGGCTCCCGATTGCTTCCCTTCCATGATCCGCTGCGCGTGTGGATTGAAGTAATGACCGGTTTCCAGGTGTGCCGAGAGCAGAAGAATGAAACGCGCGTTGGCGAAATCTGCCGACGGACGATCATGCCCCATCCACATGGCGTACCCGACACGGGCACCTGAGGAGCAGATGTTCGTGTGGGAGTTGTGCCCGTCTACACCCCACGCCTTCAGGGTGCGATCCATGAACCCGTCTTCACCGGGACGCCCGACGTGATACATGATCTCGTCGTTGCGGTCCTCCTGGATCGCCTTGCGCATGCGCCCTGCGATGTCATCGAGTGCTTCGTCCCACGACACCCGTTCCCACTCGCCTGAACCACGGGGCCCTTTGCGTCGCAGCGGGTAGAGGATTCGTTCCGGGTCGTAGACCTGATTGATCGTCGCCGGGCCCTTGGCACAGTTGCGCCCGCGGGATCCGGGGTGAGCAGGGTTGCCCTCGAATCGGCGGATCTCGCCCGTCTCTTTGTCGATGACGGCCAGTAATCCGCAGGCCGATTCACAATTGAAACAAGTCGTCGGCACCATGCGAACGTTGTGCTTCACCCGCTCGGGCCAGGCTTGGGCGTCGTACTCGTCCCAATCGTCCCATCGGTCCGGAGGGGGGAAGCTCGTCAGTTCGCCGTCCGGGAGCAGCCGGGGAATCTCGAGGTCTGGTTCTCGTTGTGTAGTCATACGAATCCCTTTCCTACGAGAGCGGGACGCTCTGTCCGGCCTTGACGAATGCATTGTCGGCGAACCAGATGCCGGCGGCGGCCGCCAACCCTCCTACGGCGCCGATCCAGGTGGCTCCACTCGAGATCATGATGGCGCCGAGGATCACCGGTATCACTACTCCAATCAGTTGACCTCCGATCCACCACTCCCTGGCAAAACGACCACGAGTCATGTGGTGCATGGCTGCTTCGATGTTGCGCGTGGGGTGGGGAGTCGTGAGTTCGGCGAGGGCGAACAGGCCGAGTACCGCTGCTCCAATCACCAATGTCCAACCGAAGGCCCGTTCGGCGGTCTCGCCTACCTCGAAGACGAGGGCGGCAATGAGAGCCACACCTCCGCCGGCCGCGAGGGCACCGGCGATCATGTGATAGACAAGTATTGGGCTCTGCCAGAGGTCCCTCGCCTCAGCCTGACCGAAGAGGAATGCCGTGTACCCGGCCGTGGCCGCGCCTAGTGGCAGGCCGATCCAAGCCATTATCTCCACCAATCCATCGGCCTCGAGGACGCCCGCGAGAAACCACACCGCGAGAACGGCGGCATACGCACTGAGTATCCAGGCACCACGTACCAGCCATGATCCGGGGTTCCCTTTGATGATCAGATAGTGGAATCGATCCGGACGTTTGAGGTCCCACACCAGTAGGACGCCGGTCAGCGCCAGGAACAACCCTGCCACGAGCGGCGTAGCCCAGCGCATCCACGTATTGTCGAGAGGGGCGCCGAACAACATTGCCATTGCGACTGCAATTACCAGACCGGCGGCAATGCCCTTGGTGAGGAAGTAGGCGGAGACCCGCCAGCCCCAGGGAGCCGGATGGTCGGTGTTGTATACGACTCGAGGCGGAGCGCCGGCATGATCCGTGACCGCGGTCCCGCCGGGCCCGTGGCCGTTTGGTTTCGGCGTGAGGTCGACTGCCATGAACGATCCTTCCGCCGCGGGTTCGCGCCAGATCCCACCATCATGCAGGGACGTCGCAGCCAGAGGATCGATATTCGCCCCATCGGCTCCTAGGTAGAACAGGTTCGGTCCGGTGCCTTGTTCCGGTGCTCGAACGGTGGTGACTCTGGTTCGCACCAGACCGCCGATTTCGGAGGTGGGATTGTCCAGGTCGCCGGCGACGATTGCGTGCTCGGGGCAGACAACGACGCAAGCCGGTTCAAGGCCGATCTCCACCCGGTGTACGCAGTAGTTGCATTTCTGTGCGGTGTGTTCGTTCGGATCGATGTAGAGAGAATCGTAGGGACATGCCTGCATGCAGGACTTACAGCCAATGCAGCGGTCGGTGTCGAAATCGACGATGCCGTCCGCGCGTTTGTTGAGAGCGGTCGTCGGGCAGATGGCCACACATGGCGCGTCGGTGCAATGGTTGCACCGCATCACCGAGAAGAAGCGCTTGGTGTCCGGCCAAGCCCCCTTCTCGACGTATTTGACCCACGTACGGTTCACGCCCAGCGGGACACCGTGCTCCGTTTTACAGGCGACCGTGCAGGCATGGCAGCCAATGCACTTGGTCTGATCGATGACGAATCCGTACCTCAGCTTGTCCTCCCAGGTTCACTCCGGACTGGACGTGTCGGTGGCCCCACTCCCCGTGCCGGGGGCGTTGGACTCGTCTGTCTCAAGCCTTCTCTACGACGAAGTGGTACTCGCTGTCTTGCTCGAACTGCTCCTTGAGTGGATTGCCCGTGTCTTTCGACCAGGCGGGGATGTCGCTGAGAGCGCCCCGATCGGTCGCGACCAGTTCTATCGTCTGGCCGCTGCTGGCTCCGGTCACTGCCTGACTCAGTTTGAGGACTGGCATTGGGCATTGCAGGTTGCGAGCGTCGACGGTGATGTCTGCCACGTGGTCTCCCTTCTAGATGAAAAGACTGATAGTTGCCTCTTTCATGAGGCTAATTGCTGAACCGGCTCCTACCGGGGCTGAAAGGCCATCGATGAGGTGTTCATCTTGCAGGCCCATCAGGTCCATCGTCATCTGACATGGCCAGAGGTTGACTCCCAAATCGATCGCCATGTCGAGCAGTTCCTGGACAGAGGCGACGTTGTGGTCTTCCGCCAGGCCTCGCATCATGGCCGGGCCCATGCCGGCGAAATGAAGCTTGGACAGTCCGAGTTTCTGAGGCGAGGCGTTGTGGAACATGGAAAGCATCTTCTGACGCCAATCCTCGCCGGTGAGACCGGCGTCCTCCTTCTTGAGGATGCCTAGGCCCCAAAAAGTGAAGAAGACTGTTACGTCCATCCCGTAGGCGGCGCCGGTGGTGGCGAGTATCAATACCGGCCATGCCTTGTCGAGGTCGCCGGAGGCCGCGATGATGACCATCTTCTCCTTTTCCGGAGTGGTCTCGTCTGCGGCCGGTTCGGTCTGATGATCAGTTGCGGTCATCGTCCCTCCTTCTAGCTGGATCTCCCCGATGCGCATATGCGCATCGACGAATCTTGCTATGGGCGGCCATGCCCGTCAACCGGTTCCCGGGTTTTTCTTCATTCCGCTCCTACTTCCATGCATCGTCGACTATGTTCATCGTCATGCATTCTGTCGCCGACGAACTTCTCGCACTGCACGCTCGGGTTTGCAAAGGCATCGCCGATCCGAAACGCTTGTTGATCATCAACGCGCTGCGGGACGGTGAGCGGTCTGTCATGGAGCTATGCGATGAGTTGCAGTTGCCGCAGGCAAACGTCTCGCAGCACCTCGCCGTCCTTCGAGAGCGCGGGCTGGTTTCGACCCGCCGCGACGCGCAACGTGTTTTCTACGAGCTGACCTCGCTGAAGATCATTGAAGCCATCGATCTGCTTCGGGAAGTCATGGCCGAGCAAATGCGCGTGCTCTCGGAGCCGGAGGCCGCCAGCGGGTAGGAGGGCTTCGCCCTCCGCCATCAGCTGTCAGCCTCCAGCTATCAGCAACGCGCGGCTCTTCGTCTGGCATGAGCTATGAGCTATGAGCTATGAGCTATGAGCTATGAGCTATGAGCTATGAGCTATGAGCTATGAGCTATGAGCT
>JBLYYS010000197.1:0-5531 GCA_048550235.1 Acidimicrobiia bacterium
AATTAGGAGGAAGAATGAGAAGACGACACATGACCTGGTTGGCGCTGTTCTTGGCGCTGGCGATGGTGTTGGTTGCCTGCGGGGACTCGACCGACGAGACGACGGCTCCCGACGATGGAGGCACGACCGACACGACGGCCGCGCCGGTTGAGGATCCGTTCAAGATCGCCATTGTGGCCCCTTCGGCCTCCAACGATCTTGCCTTCACACAGTCGATTGTCGACGCCGTCGATGTGATCAAAGGTGAGATGGGCAACGTCGAGGTAGCCGTTACTGATGGCACGTTCATTGTTGATGACGCGGCCGCGGCGATTCGGGGTTACGCCGATGACGGTTTCGACCTCGTTATCGCGCATGGTTCCCAGTACGGCGGTTCGCTCCAGGAGATCGCTCCGGATTTCCCGGACGTCTCGTTTGCTTGGGGCACGGCAGCTGACACGTTCGGTCTCGACAATGTCTTCTCCTATGAGGCCGCCTCTGATGAGGGTGGCTACGTGATGGGAGCCATGGCTGCGGCCCTGAGCGAGAGCGGAATCATCGGCGTTGTAGGGCCGATCGAAGTGGGCGACGCCAAGCTGTATGTAGACGGCTTCGCGGCCGGCGCGGCCGGCTCGACCGTCAACATCAACTACACCGGTTCATTCAGCGACGTCGCCCTTGCCTCTGAGGCTGGTCAGGCTCATGCGGCGGCGGGCGCCGACGTCATGACCGGCACCGCCCAGATGGTCGTCGGGGCGATTGGTGTTGCCGATGAACAGGGAATCCTGTGGTTCGGAACTCAGGCAAACCAGGCCTCGCTGGCGCCCGATATCGTCGTGGCATCGCAGGTCTACCACTGGGAGGTCATCCTCAGGGACATCATCGCCAATGTCCAGAGCGGCACGCTCGGCGGTGAGATCTACGTCATCGACTTGGAGAATGGCGGAGAGGTCATCGAGTACAACGACGGATATGACCTTCCGGCCGACGTTAGGCAAATAGCCGAGGACACGATCGCCGGCATCATCGACGGTTCGATTTCGACCGGCGGATAGGCAGCCGAGGTAGGTGAATCATGAGGCAGGCGCGCGTCGGATTGCGAGGTACCAGGTACCGGGTACCGGGTACCAGGTGGTCCGACGTGCGCTTCGTCTCTCATTCTTGCCTGAGGGGGCCGGATCATGACTGACGCCCCGATGCTCGAGATGCGCGGCATCACCAAGCGCTTTCCCGGCGTGCTGGCGAACTATCAGGTCGATTTCGACGTGAAAGCCGGCGAGGTTCACACCCTGCTCGGGGAAAACGGTGCAGGCAAGAGCACCCTGATGAAGATCCTCTACGGCCTCTACCAGGCCGACGAAGGTGAGATCTTGCTCAACGGCGAGCAAGTTGAGATCCACAGCCCGGACGATGCTATCGCGCGCAACATCGGGATGATCCATCAGCACTTCATGCTGGTCGAGACCTTGACTGTGGCCGAAAACGTGGCGCTGGGCTTGCCATCCGACAGGGGGTTCCGGACCGATCTCGATGCCGTGTCGGAACGGATTGAGGAGCTTGCTGATCGATACGGTCTAGCTATCGATCCGAGTGCCATCGTCTGGCAGTTGGCGGTCGGTCAGAGGCAACGAGTGGAAATCATCAAGGCTCTCTATCGGGACGCCCACCTGCTGATACTGGATGAGCCGACTGCGGTCCTCACTCCACAAGAGGTGGATCAGCTGTTCGTGACTTTGCGCCAGATGACCGATGACGGACGCGGACTGATCTTCATCTCGCACAAACTCCACGAGGTTCTGGCATTGAGCAATCGGATCACCGTATTGCGGCAAGGTCACATCACCGGTCAGGTGCCGGTCGAGGGGGCGACACGCGAGAGCCTCGCCCAGATGATGGTGGGGCGTGAGGTGAAGCTGGCTCCTGACAAGCCACCCGTGGAGGTCGGCGAACCGGCTCTCGAGATCCGTGGGCTGCAAGTAGCTGGCGACCGTGGTGACATGGCAGTCAACGGCCTCAATCTCGAAGTCCGGGCCGGGGAGATCCTCGGGATAGCCGGTGTTTCCGGAAACGGGCAGCGTGAGCTGTGTCAATCCATCGCCGGTTTGCGTGAGGCGAAGGGTGGTTCGATCCACATAGGCGGGGCGGAGACCACCAACCTGAAGCCGGCACAGGTCCGACAGCACGGACTTGCCTACGTCACCGAGGGCCGGCTCCGAGATGGTGCCATTGCCGACTTCTCGGTCTCAGAGAACATCATGTTGATCGACCATGCCGATCCGCGGTACCTCAACCGTGGCCTCATGGATTTCAGGGCGATTCGAGAGCACAGTCAGATGCTGGTTGATCAATACGCCGTCAAGACCCCCAATCTGGAGACGCCGGCCAAGAACCTATCCGGCGGCAACATCCAAAAAATGATCCTGGCGCGCGAGATGTCGGGGACACCGACCGTTCTCGTGGCCTCCCAGCCGACCAGGGGTGTGGACATCGGCGCGGCCGAATACATCCACACCCGCCTCGTCCAGCAGCGGGCAGAGGACACGGCGATCCTGATGGTTTCCGAGGATCTAGATGAGGTATTCGCTCTCTCGGATCGGATCGCGGTGATTTACGAAGGTGAGATCATCGGCATCGTCGATCCGGAGACGGCGACGAGAGAACAAATCGGCCTGATGATGGCGGGCGTCCGGCCCGAATCCTGAGCATGTCCGACGACATGTCGAACCTGCAACGGCCCATCCAGCCAATGCCTGCGGAGATTCGAACGGCGTTGGAGAATGCCGGTCTCATGGACGAATACCTCGAACGACCGCCCTACCAACGCAACGACTACCTGAGTTGGATCACCCGCGCCAAGCGGCAAGATACCCAGGATCGAAGGCTGGCTCAGATGCTCGACGAACTCCGCCGGGGCGACGTCTACATGAGGATGGAGTGGCGGGGGCGGTAGGCAGTCACCGCGAACCGGCAGCTGCAACTTCCATGATTGCGTCGTAGACCTCGGCCGGGTAGGTATGGGGTCCGGGATACTTCTTGTTGGTGACCGAGATGCCCGTCTCGAGCATTCGCTTCTCAAGTAAGAGAGCGTTGTCGTGGAAGTCCAGCTGTTTGTCTTCGAACGCGCCAACTGCGACTAGATCATCGACGAGTGTGCCCGTGCTATCTCTCGACCATACCCAAGACTCGGAGAGGGGAGGATCATCGATGGGTCGAGCTTCGAGAGTCGATTCGGTTGACCACAGGAACACGACCAGTTTCGGCGGAGTGTTCCATCGATCCGGATTGAGAAATCTGTCAACCATGTCGATTGCTTTGCCAGGTTGAGTTTGGAATGCGTCGTCCCACCTCGGGTTTTGGAATATGAACTGACTGTCCCCGACGACCAGACCGATCGGGAGATGAGTTATCGGCTCTGGGCACGTTTCTGAGTCCGCTAGGCCCAAGCCAACCCATCCGGCCGGATGGACTCCGGCAGAGAAACCGACAACCGTGGTTTGGTCGGCGAGTCCGCCGTACTCAACAGCGATGCTTTGCGCGTATCCGACCGCACATGCCGCCCGATCGTTATGGGCGCCGTCGATGAAGTACTCGGTGGCTGTGTCAGAACTCGGTCCATGCCAATAGCGAGGGGCAACGACAACAGCACCAAGTGCTGCAACGATCGACGATTGCGCGCCGGCGGTGCAGTTGTCGCATGCGCCGGGAAAGATGACCACGAGCGGCCAAGATCCGTCCTGTTCGGGGTAGTAGACATCCACGGTCCAGCTGTCAACACCGTCGTTGAGGTATTCGAGTTCGGTGGCTTTCCTCACCACCAATTCTTCGTCCTCTGCCATCGTTGTGTCCGGTGAGACGATCTGAGGTTTCGTTGTGGTAGTAGCGGTGTTGACCGAGGTCGGGACTTCGGCAGTGATGGTCGCTACCGACTGCGGTTCATTCGACACGGTGCCGGAACCGCAAGCGGCGGTCAACAGCGTGAGCACGATCCAGATGTTGGTCGTTCGTTTCACGGTTCCCTCCTAGTCATGAGGACTCGAGCAGTTGAATCCACTCGCCGGTTTCGACGTCGATCGCCCAAACGTCCGAGGTGGCGTCGACCCAGAAGTCTCCAAACACGCTATTGATGAGGACGAGGCGGTTGTTGATCGAATCGAACACCATCGCTGCGAACACGCTGTCTGGGGCGGCTGGGTTAGGAGCGAAACATGTCCATTCGAGTGTCGTTGTCTCGAATCGGCAGATTCCCCTGTCTTGGGTAGTTACGTAGGCCGTGTCTCCGCTCGTCGCGAATGCGACCGATCCGAATCCGCCGGCAATAGACGGTGACTCTGCCGCGAGTTCCGTCATGTCGCCACTGCGGGGATCGAGGAGTCCGCCGAGGTAGAGAATCCGGTCGAGAGATGGAGCGTATGCGACGAGCATTGATGGATCCTCCGGGAGGGTTCCAACCGTCGTCCACCTGTCCGTATCAACGTCGTAGGCTTTCACGATCCCCTCGTGCTGGGTGATCACCAGACCAGATACTGGGTCGTACACGGCTCCGCCGGCCGGCCAGAAGTATCGGAAGACGCCGGCGCTGGATCCTGGTACCCACGCATTCTCGTTCGGGTCGTACACGGATGTGTGGGAACCGACGGCGATGAGGCGGTCCGAGTCAACGTCGAAGACAAGCCCACTTGCTGCGTCAACCCGTGCTCCTTCGGGATGAAGGTTTGTCCAGGTGTTGGTGCACACGTCGAAGGCCCAGGTGTCTCCGAGCAAGTCGACGTACATGATTCGGCCCCTGTGCTGGTCGAAAGCGGCGGCCGCGTTGCCCACCCAGCCCGGCTCTGGCCGATCGGTGTCGGTCGATCCGGGACTACCGGGATTGCTGCCGGGCAAACAGGTGGCAGCCGCCGGGGCCGGTTTGGCTTGCGTGGTGGACAGGATCGTGTCCCAGGCGTCGACCGGGTAGGCGACCGTTGGTTGGGTCTGCCTCTCCTGCGCTTCTTCCAGCGGCACCGTGAGACGAGTGATGTCGACGCCGTCGAAACCAATCACACTGATCACGCCTGCCTCGGCGGCCGGCAACCACAGCTTCCCTGAGGCGTCCACTGAGGCGCCACGACTGTTCCCAGTGATCGCGGGAAATGCCTTCCAACCGGTGCCATCGAATCGGGAGACTCCAGTTTCGTGGATGGCCCAGACAGTACCGTCCGCCCCGATGACCACCTCGGCGTTCATCGAATGCAGACCGTTTTCCGTGGTGTAGTGGGTCCAACCCCCTCCATCGAAGCGAGCGACTCCGCGGCCGAGGATCGAGTTCATTTGCTCGGAACCGGCCCACACGCTGCCGTCCGGGGCTGCAGCAACCGTCCAGCCGACCCTGGACGGGAGACCATCTTCGTGGTTGTGGTGGGTCCAGTCGGTGCCATCGAAAGCGAAGACGCCCTTGTCCTCGTTGGTCCCCGCCCAGATGGTTCCGTCGGGAGAAACATCAATGGATGCGGACCAAGGGGTCGCCATGCCGTTTGACTCTGGCATGGGCGCTTCGAAGGATTCCCACTGAGAAC